>NZ_JBUEGB010000006.1:0-246337 GCF_054963695.1 Micromonospora sp. RTBAU3-60
CGCCACATCGGCGACCCCGCAGCATCCGCCCCGCCGGACCCCGCCACATCGGCGACCCCGCAGCGTCCGCCCCGCCGACACCACCAAGTCGGCGAGGTCGCGGTGTCCCGGGCCGTCGGAGCCCGCCACCTCGGCGACCGGCCGGAGGCAGGGCCGGGAGAATGGGCGGGTGGATCTCGACCAGTTCGCCGCGCTGCGTACCCCCGAGGGGTCGGCCGCGCTCGCGGCGGCCGCCGAGGTGGCCGGCGGCGACCCGCTGAGCGCGGCGGCCCGGCTCCGCGCGGCGGGGATCCCGGCCGGGCTGGCCGCCGCCGCGCTCACCCAGGCCGAGCTGCGGCGCCGGGCGGTCGGCAAGTTCGGGCCGGAGGGCGCCGACATGTTCCTCACCCGCCCCGGGTTGGAGCAGGCCACCCGGCGGGTGGTCGCCGACCGGCGGGCCGCACGGCTGCGCGCCGCCGGCGTGCGCAGCCTCGCCGACCTGGGGTGCGGCCTCGGCGCCGACGCGCTCGCCGCCGCCCGCGCGGGCATCCGGGTGTACGGGGTGGAGGCCGACCCGGTGACCGCCGCGATGGCCGCCGCGAACGCCGAGGCGGCCGGGCTGGCCGAGCTGGTGACCGTCGAGTGCGGGGACGCCACGGCGTTCGACGTGACCCGGGTGGACGCGGTCTTCTGCGACCCGGCGCGGCGGACGACCGGCACCGGGCGGCGGATCTTCGACCCGAACGCCTACTCGCCACCCTGGGACTTCGTCACCGGGCTGGCCGAGCGGGTGCCGCGGACCGTGGTCAAGGTGGCCCCGGGGCTGGACCACGCGCTGATCCCGGCGGGCGCCGAGGCGGAGTGGGTCAGCGTGGCCGGCGACCTGGTCGAGGCCGCCCTCTGGTGCGGCGAACTGGCCGAGGTCCCCCGCCGCGCGACCCTGCTGAAGGAGGGGCCCCCTCCTGACGCCTCCGCTGACGGAGGGGCCCGCTGCTGGCAGCTGACCGGCTCCGGGGAGAACGAGGCGCCGGTGGGACCGGTCCGGCGGTACGTGTCCGACCCGGACCCGGCGGTGGTTCGGGCCCACCTGCTCGCCGAACTGGCCGCGGACCTGGGCGGGACGCTGGCCGACCCGAGCATCGCCTACCTCTACACGGACGGCCGAGCCGTCACCGCCTTCGCCCGCTGCCTGGAGGTCACCGACGTGCTGCCGTTCTCGCTGAAGCGGCTGCGCGCCCTGCTCCGGGAGCGCCGGGTAGGCCGGGTGGAGATCCTCAAGCGCGGCTCGGCGCTGGAACCGGAGAAGCTGCGCCGGGACCTGAAGCTCGCCGGCGACGCGGCGGCCAGCCTGGTGCTGACCCGGGTGGACGGCGCGCCGACCGTGCTGGTGTGCCGGCCGGTAACGGGCTGAGAGCGGATTCGGCTCGCCCCGCAGGGGCGGGCGGGACTAGTTTGTCGGGCATGGCGGGACAGGGCACTCCGGCGACGGCGCTGCTGGCGAAGCGGAGGATCACGCACAGCACCCACCCGTACCAGGTCTCACCGGACGCGCCGAACTACGGCGCGCTGGTCGCGGCGGCCCTCGGGGTGCCGCCGGAGCGGGTGTTCAAGTCCCTGGTCACCGAGGTCGACGGCGCGCTGACCGTGGCGGTCGTGCCGGTCACCGGCGAGCTGGACCTCAAGGCCCTCGCTGCCGCGGCCGGCGGCAAGCGGGCCACCATGGCGGACCGGGCCGTGGCCGAGCGGGCCACCGGCTACGTGCGCGGCGGGATCAGCCCGCTGGGTCAGCGCAAGCGGCTGCCGACCGTGGTCGACGCGTCCGCCCTGGGCCACCCGACCGTCTACGTCTCGGCGGGCCGCCGCGGCCTGCAACTGCAACTCGCGCCGGCAGATCTGGTCGCGCTGACCGGCGCCGTCACCGCACCGATCGCCGCCGCCTGAGCCTCCCTGGCACCCCACCCGGGGGCGTTCCCGCACCTCGCGGGAGAGCGCTCTCAGCCGAGTGACAGCGAGGCGACAATCGCGTTGCTGAATTGTTACCGCCGCCAACAAACTACTGACCTCGGCAGTCTTGCGCTCTCCGCGCGCCCAGGAATACGTTGCCGGACACAACAAACACCGACCACTCCCCCACCCCCGGAAAGGACCCGAGCACATGCGCAAGGGCTTCCTCACCTTCGCCGCCGTCGGCCTGCTGGCCACCGGCAGCGTGGCCGCCTGTGGCGACAACGGCGGTTCCGACCAGGCCGGCAGCGCCAAGAAGCCGAAGATCGGCGTGATCCTCCCGGACAGCAAGTCCTCCGCCCGCTGGGAGGGCGCGGACCGCAAGTTCCTGGAGGAGGCCTTCAAGGCCGCCGGCGTCGACTACACCATCCAGAACGCCCAGGGCGACAAGTCCGCCTTCTCCACCATCGCGGACGGCATGCTGACCAGCGGCGTTACCGCCCTGATGATCGTCAACCTGGACTCCGGGACCGGCAAGGCGGTGCTGGAGAAGGCGAAGTCGCAGGGCGTCGCCACCATCGACTACGACCGGCTGACCCTGGGCGGCTCCGCCCAGTACTACGTCAGCTTCGACAACGAGGCCGTCGGCAAGCTCCAGGGCGAGGGCCTGAGCAAGTGCCTGACCGACAAGGGCGCCAAGAACCCGGTCGTCGCGTACCTGAACGGCTCGCCGACCGACAACAACGCCACCCTGTTCAAGAACGGCTACGACTCGGTGCTCAAGCCGAAGTTCAACGCCAAGGAGTACGTCAAGGGCCCGGACCAGTCCGTCCCGGACTGGGACAACGCGCAGGCCGGCGTCATCTTCGAGCAGATGCTGACCCAGACCAAGGGCAAGATCGACGGCGTGCTCGCGGCCAACGACGGCCTCGGCAACGCGGCCATCTCGGTGCTGAAGAAGAACCAGCTCAACGGCAAGGTCCCGGTGACCGGCCAGGACGCCACGCCGCAGGGCCTGCAGAACATCCTCGCCGGTGACCAGTGCATGACGGTCTACAAGGCGATCAAGAAGGAGGCGGACGCGGCCGCCGATCTCGCCATCTCGCTCGCCAAGGGTCAGCGGAAGGACACCGGCCAGTCGGTGAAGGACCCGGAGAGCGGTCGGGACGTCGCCGCCGTGCTGCTCGAGCCGAAGGCCATCTACAAGGACAACGTCAAGGACGTCGTGGCCGACGGCTTCGTGACCAAGGACGAGCTCTGCACCGGGGCGTACGCCAAGCTCTGCGCCGACGCCGGCATCAGCTGACCCGTACGCGACGCCATCCCGCTCCGGCGACGCCGCCCGGCACGGTGACCACCGTGCCGGGCGGGCGCGCCACCGGACGGGCTCCGAGATCTCCCCTCCGCGCAAAGGAGACCCCCGTGTCCGCAACCCCCCTGCTGGAACTGCGCGGGATCGACAAGAGCTTCGGTCCCGTCCAGGTGCTGCGCGACGTCGCCCTCTCCGCCCACCCCGGCGAGGTGACGGCGCTGGTCGGCGACAACGGCGCCGGCAAGTCCACGCTGGTCAAGTGCATCAGCGGCATCTACCCCACCGACGCCGGCGAGTTTCTCTTCGAGGGCCGCCCGGTGCACATCAACAACCCCCGGGACGCCGCCGCGCTCGGCATCGAGGTCGTCTACCAGGACCTCGCGCTCTGCGACAACCTCGACATCGTGCAGAACATGTTCCTCGGGCGGGAGAAGCGCAGCGGGATCGTGCTCGACGAGCCGACCATGGAGCAGATGGCCGCCGAGACCCTGGCCGGGCTCAGCGTCCGCACCGTCAAGTCGCTGCGCCAGCACGTCTCCAGCCTCTCCGGCGGCCAGCGCCAGACCGTGGCGATCGCCAAGGCGGTGCTCTGGAACAGCAAGCTGGTCATCCTGGACGAGCCGACCGCCGCGCTCGGCGTCGCGCAGACCGCGCAGGTGCTGGAGCTGGTCCGCCGGCTGGCCGACAAGGGGCTGGCTGTGGTGCTCATCTCGCACAACATGAACGACGTCTTCGCCGTCTCCGACCGGATCGCCGCGCTCTACCTCGGCCAGATGGTCGCCCAGGTGAAGACCACCGACATCACCCACTCGCAGGTGGTCGAGCTGATCACCGCCGGCCGCTCCGGCAACCTCGGCCTGCGTGCCGAGTCGGGCAACGGCAGCGAGCCCGCCGACGCGACCCCAGGAGCCCTCCGATGACCACCACCGTCGTGCAGCAGGAAGGGCCGGCGGCCGTCACGCCGGCGCCCACCGTCGGCGACCACGTCCGCAGCTACGTGGCCCGGGTACGGGGTGGCGACCTCGGTTCCCTGCCCGCCGTCATCGGCCTCGTCGTGCTCTGCCTGGTCTTCGCGATCGTCCGCCCGGTCTTCTTCTCCGCGGCGAACTTCGCGAACCTGTTCACCCAGGGCGCGGCGGTCACGGTGATCGCGATGGGCCTGATCTTCGTGCTGCTGCTCGGCGAGATCGACCTCTCGGCCGGCTTCGCCAGCGGCGTCTGCGCCGCGATCCTGGCCAACGTGGTCACCGTGCTGGGCTACCCGTGGTACGTGGCGGTCCTCGCCGCGCTGGCCACCGGCGTGGTGATCGGCCTGACCCTGGGCTTCCTGGTGGCCAAGGTGGGCATCCCGTCCTTCGTGGTCACGCTGGCCGGCTTCCTCGCCTTCCAGGGCGTGGTGCTGCTGCTGATGAAGGAGGGCACCAACATCTCGATCAGCGACGGGGTCATCGTCGGCATCGAGAACGACCGGATCCCGCCGGCCATCGGCTGGCTGCTGGCCGCCGTCGCGGTCCTCGGGTACGCCGCCGCACAGCTGCTGCGGCACCGGAACCGGGTCACCCGCGGCCTGATCACCGACCCGATGGTGGTGGTGCTCGCCCGGATCGCCGGGCTCGCCGTGCTGATCGGCCTCGCCGTCCTCGTGCTCAACCAGGAACGCAGCATCAATCCGCTGATCACCTCGAACAAGGGCATGCCGGTGGTCGTGCCGATCATCGGGGTGCTGCTCGTCTTCTGGACGTTCGTGCTCAACCGCACCGCATACGGCCGGCACCTCTACGCGGTCGGCGGCAACCAGGAGGCCGCCCGGCGTGCCGGCATCAACGTCGACCGCATCAAGATCTCCGCGTTCGTGATCTGCTCCGCCATGGCGGCGATCGGCGGCATCATCGCGGCCAGCAAGGACCGGTCCGTCGACCCGAACACCGGTGGCAGCAACGTCCTGCTGTACGCCGTCGGCGCGGCGGTCATCGGCGGCACCAGCCTGTTCGGCGGCAAGGGCCGGATGATCAACGCGGTGCTCGGTGGCGCCGTGGTGGCTGTCATCATCAACGGCATGGGACTGCTGGACCTGAGCTCCGGCCTGAAGTACATCTTCACCGGTCTGGTGCTGCTGCTCGCCGCCGGTGTCGACGCACTGTCCCGGCGGCGCTCCGCCGCCACCGGTACCCGCTGAACTCTCCCGAGATGGTCGTAGCAATGCGTACAGGTCCCAGCCAGGACGACATCCGTCGGCAGAACCTGGGCGCGTTGCTGCGCTACGTGCACGTGCACGGCGCCACCACCCGCGCCGAGCTGACCACCGCCCTCGGGCTCAACCGCAGCACCATCGGCGCGCTGACCGCCGACCTGGCCGGCGCCGGTCTGGTCAGCGAGGGGACGCCGCGGGAGACCGGCCGGGCCGGACGACCGTCGTTGGTCGTCCGGCCCGAGTCGGCCCGGGTCTACGCGTACGCGTACAGCGTGGAGGTGGACCGGCTGCGGGCCGCGCGGATCGGTCTGGGTGGTGTGGTACTCGACCGCCGGGAGCTGGACCGGCCGCGGAACCTGGTCGCCGGGGAGGCCGCGCCACTGCTGGCCGGCGCGGTCAAGGAGATGCACCAGTCGGTGCCGGCGGACTCCATCTGCATCGGGGCCGGCGTCGCCGTCTGCGGCATGGTCCGCCGGGAGGACGGGCTGGTCCGGCTGAGCCCGACCACGGGCTGGGTGGACGAGCCGATCGGCGCGGCGCTCGCCGCCGAACTGGGCATCGACGTGCCGATCACGGTGGGCAACGTGGCCGACGTGGCCGCCTTCGCCGAGCACGCCCGCGGCGTCGCGGCCGGCTGCGACAACGTCATCTACCTGTACGGGGACGTGGGCGTCGGGGCCGGCATCATCGCCGGCGGGCGGCGGCTCACCGGGCACGGCGGCTACAGCGGCGAGGTCGGCCACATGGTGGTGGTCCGCGACGGCGTGCTCTGCGACTGCGGGCACCGGGGCTGCTGGGAGACCGAGATCGGCGAGCACGGCCTGCTCCGGGCCGCCGGCCGGTCCGACGCCCGGGGCCGAGAGGCGTTGCTGGCCGTCTTCGACGCGGCCGACCGGGGCGACGCCCGCGCCCAGACCGCCGTCCGGCAGGCCGGCGACTGGCTCGGCTTCGGGGTGGCCAACCTGGTCAACATCTTCAACCCGGAGATGGTCATCTTCGGCGGCACCATGCGCGACCTCTACCTGGCCGCCGCCGCCCAGGTGCGCAGTCGGCTCAACTCCAACGGGCTGCCCGCCTGCCTGGAGCACGTGCGGCTGCGTACGCCCAAGCTCGGCGAGGACGCGGCGCTGATCGGGGCCGCCGAACTGGCCTTCGACCGCCTCCTCGCCGACCCCCTCGACGTCGGCTGACGACCTCAGCCGTGCCAGGAGCGCCAGAGCGCGGCGTAAGAGCCGCCGGCGGCGACCAGCTCGTCGTGGGAGCCCAGCTCGGTGATCCGGCCGTCCTCCACCACCGCCACCCGGTCGGCGTCGTGGGCGGAGAAGAGCCGGTGCGCGATGGCGATGACCGTCCGCCCCGCCAACACGGCGGCCAGGGAGCGTTCCAGCGCCCGGGCGGCGCGCGGATCGATCAGCG
Source organism: Micromonospora sp. RTBAU3-60 (assembly GCF_054963695.1). Taxonomy (NCBI): domain Bacteria; kingdom Bacillati; phylum Actinomycetota; class Actinomycetes; order Micromonosporales; family Micromonosporaceae; genus Micromonospora; species Micromonospora sp. RTBAU3-60. The sequence goes on from NZ_JBUEGB010000006.1 coordinate 6,843, forward strand.
AGGTGGCCTCGTCCAGCACCAGCGTGTGCGGGTCGGCGAGCACCAGTCGGGCCAGCGCGAGCTGCTGTGCCTGGGCGGGCGAGAGCGGGTGTCCGCCCGCCCCGACCCGGGTGTCCAGCCCGTCCGGCAACGCCTCCGCCCAGCCCAGCGCGTCAACGGCGGCCAGCGCGGCGCGTACCCGGGCCGGCTCCGCGTCCGGGCGGACCATCGCCACGTTCTCGGCCAGGGTGCCGATGAAGACGTGGTGCTCCTGGCTGACCAGCGCGACGTGGCTCCGCAGCTCGGCCAGGGGCAGCCCGATGAGCGGCCGGCCGTCCACGGTGACCGAGCCGGAGCGGGGCGGATGCACGCCGGCCAGCAGCCGCCCCAGCGTGGACTTCCCCGCGCCGGACGGGCCCACCATGGCCAGCTTCTCCCCCGGCCGGGGCACCAGGGTCACCCCGTGCAGCACGTCGTGCCCCGCCCGGTACGCGTACCGGACGTCGTGCGCGGCCAGCCGGCCGGCACCCGGCGCCGGCCCCCGGCCGGCGGGCTCCGCCTGGTCGTCGGCCGGATCGACGGCGCGGTCAGCGGCGGGATTGGCGGCGCGGTTGGCGGCGGGGTCGGCGGCCACCCCGAGCAGGCGGGCCAGCGAGGCGCCGCCGACCTGAAGCTCGTCCAGCCAGGCGAGGAGCCGGTCGACCGGGTCCACCAGTTGCTGGGCGTAGAGGGTGGCCGCGGTGACCTGCCCGAGGCTCACCCAGCCCTTGAGGTGGAACCAACCACCGATGAGCAGGGTGGCCACCACCGGTACGACGTACCCGAACTCGGCCACCGGCCAGAAGACCGTGCGCAGGTACAGGGTGTAGCGCTCGGCCGCGTACGACCGGCGGATGTCGGCGTCGGTGCGGGCCCGGCGGCGGGCCTGCTGCCGCAGCGCCTCCGTGGTCCGGGACCCCTCCACCACCTCGCTGATCCCGTCGGTGATGTCCGAGTACGCCGCGTTCTCCCGCAGGTAGCCCTCCGGCGCGCGGCGCAGGTACCAGCGGGTGCCGGCGACCAGCACCGGGACCGCCAGCAGCGCGGGCAGCACCAGCAGCGGGCCGGTCAGCAGCAGCGCGCCGAGGATCAGCAGCACGGTGACCGCCGAGATCAGCGTCTCCGGCACGGCGAACCGCACCGTCCGGGAGAGCGCCGAGACGTCTCGGGAGGTGCGGGTGAGCAGGTCGCCGGTGCCGGCGCGCTCCACCGTGGCCAGCGGCAGGGCGAGCACCCGCTCGACGAACTCCTCGCGCAGCTCGGCGAGGACCCGCTCGCCGAGCCGGGCCGAGGCCAGGTGGGCGAAGCGGACCAGCACCGACTGGGCGACCACGAAACCGGCGATGGCCAGCGCGATCCGGTCGACGGTGACGCTGCCGACACCCCGCGAGATCCCCTCCACCAGGTCGCCGAGGAGGCGGGGCGCGACCAGGCCGGCGGCCGCGGCGAGCGCGTGCAGGCCGAGCGCGGCGGCCAGCCCGCGCGGGTGCCGGCGGACCAGGGCCCGCGCGTACCGGCGGACCTGGCCGGCGTCGGCGACGGGCAGGGCGGCGCTCACCGGTCCTCCTCCCGGCTCACCGTGGCCGCGTAACGTGGCTCGGCGGCGAGCAGCTCCTCGTGGCGGCCCTCCGCGACCACCTTGCCGTCCTCCACGAACACCACGTGCTCGGCGCGGCCGAGCACCAGCGGACTGGTGGTGCAGACGAGCGTGGTCCGGCCGGGACGCGCGGCGGACAACCGGTCGGCGATCCGCGCCTCGGTGTGCGCGTCCACCGCGCTGGTCGGCTCGACCAGGATCAGCGTCTCCGGGTCCGCGACCAGCGCCCGGGCCAGCCGGAGCCGCTGCCGCTGCCCGCCGGAGAACTCCCGGCCACGTTCGGCCACCGGGCTGTCCAGCCCGTCGGGCAGCGCCTCGACGATGTCGGTCGCGCCGGCCGTGGCCAGCGCCGCCTCGACCGCGGCCCGGTCGCCCCGGTCGTGCGGGTCCAGCTCCGTCCACAGCGGGCCACTGAAGAGCTGCGCGTCGTTGTCGACCACCAGGATCCGCTCGCGCACCGTCGCCAGTGCCACGTCCCGCAGCGGTACGCCGTGCAGCGTCACGTCCGCGTCGACGTACCGGCCGAGCCGGTCGGCGATCTCGGCCGCGTCCTCCGGGGCGCTGGCCGCCAGCGCGGTGAGCCGGCCCGGCCGCAGCACCAGCCCCGACCGGACGTCCACCAGCTCGCCCGGCCCGGCGGGCAGCGGCACCGGTCGGGCCGGGTCGGTGAACTCCGGGGCGAGGCGGAGCAGCCGGACCACCCGACGGGCGGCGACGTGCCCCCGGGTCAGCTTGTCCGCCGCCTCGGTGAGGTTACGCAGCGGGCTGACCAGGAAGGCGGTGTAGCCGTAGAACGCGACGAGTTGACCGGCGCTGATCTCGCCGGCCAGCGCGAACCGGGCCCCCAGCCAGGTCACCAGCACCACGAAGACGCCGGGCAGCAGGATCTGCGCCGCCTGGAGCAGCGACTCCACCCGGGCCACCCGCAGGCCGTCGGCGCGCAGCGCCTGGGACTGCTCCCGGTACCGGGCGCCCAGCACCGGTTCCCCGCCCACGCCGCGCAGCACCCGCAACCCGGAGACGATGTCGGCGGCGCGGGCGGTGAGCCGGCCGGTCGAGTCCCGGTACGCCGCCTGCTGCCGGTGCAGCGGCCGGATCAGCAGCGCCACCAGCCCCATCAGCAGCGGCACGCCGAGCACCACAACCAGCCCGAGCGGCAGGGACGCGGTGAGCAGGATCATCGCCACGGTGACGATCGCCACCACCGACCCGGCGCCCCGGGCGGTGATGTCGATGGCGCTGCCGATGTGCTCGATGTCGGCCGTGCCGATGCTGACCACCTCGCCCGCGGCGACCCGACGGGGCAGCGCGGCACCGAGCCGGTTGGTGGCGTCCACGGCGACCTGCACGGTCCGGTACGCGGCGCCGAGCCAGTTGTGTACCGCGCAGCGGTGCCGGAGGATGCCCGCGGTGGCCTGGAGGAGACCCAGCCCCAGCAGCACGAGCCCCCAGCGCAGCAGGGCGTCCGGGTCGCCGTGGGCGAGACCGGCGTCGATGGCCCGGCCGACGGCGGCCGGCATCAGCGCCTGCGCCACCATCCAGACGACGCCGAGCGCGAGGCCGGTGCCGAAGATCAGCGGGTGTCGACCGGCCAGCCAGACCAGGTAACGGGTGGCGGACCGGGCGTCGGGGGTGCCGGGATCGCCGGCCGGGGAGAAACGCATGACGCCTCGACGCTAGGTGGCCGACGGCCGGCCACGCCAACCAATTCCCGCCGCCGGCCGGCCCTGCCGGGTCAGCGGTCGACCTGCGTGAAGTCCCAGGCGTGCGGCGGCCGCGCCACCAGCCGCATCGGCGGCTCGGGCAGCTCCCGCGGGTTGCTCCGCCACTTGGAGATCACCACCAGCCGGTGGTCGGTGGAGGAGAACACCTCGCTGGACAGGTGCAGCGGGTCGTGCTCGAACTCGGGCAGCACGGTCTCGCAGACCCAGGTGATCAGGTCGGCGAAGCCGTACGGCTCGGCCTTCGCCTCCCACATCCGCACGATCACGTCGTTCCCTCCCGCTCAGACGCTGACCACGGTCAGCGGCATCGCGGAGTCGGCGGGCAGGTCGAGGCGGCTCGGGGCGACGCCCGAGGCGACCAGGTGCGAGCCCAGCGCGGCCACCATCGCGCCGTTGTCGGTGCAGAGGTTCGGGCGGGGCGTACGTATCCGGATGCCGTGCTTGGCCGCCCGCTCCTCGGCCATCGCCCGCAGCCGCGAGTTGGCCGCCACCCCGCCGCCGATCACCAGCGTCTCGATCCCGCTGCTCCGGCAGGCGTCCAGCGCCTTGCCGACCAGCACGTCGCAGACCGCCTCCTGGAAGGACGCGGCCACGTCGGCGACCGGGACCGGCTCGCCGGCCCGCTGCCGCGCCTCCACCCAGCGGGCCACCGCCGTCTTCAGGCCGGAGAAGGAGAAGTCGTAGCGGTGGGCGGCCAGGTCCTTGGGCGCGGTCAGGCCGCGCGGGAAGGCGATGGCCGCCCGGTCACCGGCCCGCGCCTCCCGGTCGATCCACGGGCCGCCCGGGAACGGCAGCCCGAGCAGCCGGGCCACCTTGTCGAACGCCTCACCGGCGGCGTCGTCGATGGTGGCGCCGAGCGGGGTGACCCCCCGGGCCAGGTCGTCGACGCGCAGCAGCGAGGAGTGCCCGCCGGAGACCAGCAGGGCGATCGCCGGCTCGGGCAGCGGGCCGTGCTCCAGGGTGTCCACCGCGACGTGCGCGGCGAGGTGGTTCACCCCGTACACCGGCTTCTCGGCGGCGACCGCGTACCCCTTGGCCGCGGCGACTCCGACGAGCAGCGCGCCCGCCAGGCCCGGCCCGGAGGTGACGGCGATCGCGTCGATGTCCGCGATGGTCACCCCGGCCTGCTTCAATGCCCGGTCCATGGTGGGCACGATGGCCTCCAGGTGGGCCCGGCTGGCCACCTCGGGCACCACGCCGCCGAACCGGGCGTGCTGCTCGACGCTGGAGGCCAATGCGTCGGCGAGCAGGGTGTGCCCGCGCACGATGCCGACCCCGGTCTCGTCGCAGGAGGTCTCGATGCCGAGGATCAGGGGTTCGTCAGCCATGCTCGTCAGTCCTCGTTGCGCTGCATGACCAGCGCGTCGGTGTTGCTCGGTTGGTAGTAGCCGCGGCGCACGCCGATCGGCTCGAAGCCGTACGTCGCGTAGAGCCGCTGCGCCGGGGCGTTGTCCGCGGCGACCTCGAGCAGCGTGCTGCGGACCCCGCGCTGGGCCGCCTCGGCGAGCAGCGCCTCCAGCAGCGCGCGGCCGATCCCGCGGCGCTGCGCGTCGCGCCGGACCGCGATGTTCTGCACCCACGCCTCGTCGGGCGGCGCCACCAGCAGCCCCGCGTAGCCGAGCACGGCCCCGTCGGGGTCGGTGGCGACCAGGTAGAAGTGCCCGTTGGCCAGCTCGTTCCAGAACATCGCCGGGGACCACTGCTCGACGCCGAAGAGGTCCGCCTCGAGCGGCAGCACCTGGTCGATGTGCCACCAGCGGAACCGGCCGAGCCGTACCTCCGTCATGGCAGGACCGGCTTGTGGCCGGTCGCCGCGACGGCGTCCGGGCGGCGCAGGTAGAGCGGGGTGAGCGGCTCGCCGGGGGCGCCCGCGCGGATCCGCTCGGCGGCGAGCCGGGCCAGCGCCGTCGCGTCCGGGTAACGCGGCTCGGCGCGCACCGGAAGGCCCAGGACGTCCGCGTACCGGTGGGCGCCGTCGCCGACCGCGACGGTGACGGCCAGGTCCCGGGCGCGCTCCGCGGCGACCGCGGGGGTGTCCACGTTCGGCCCGGCGATCCGCTGGCCGGCGCCGTCGTAGACGGCCCAGTAGACCTCCCGGCGTCGGGCGTCGCTGGCCGCCAGGACCGGCTCGCCGGCGGCCGCCGGCTGGCCCATCCCGTCCAGCGAGCAGACCCCGTACGTGGGGATGCCGAGCACCTGGCCCATGGTGGCCGCGGTGACCAGGCCGACCCGCAGCCCGGTGAACGGCCCCGGGCCGAGCCCGGCGACGATCGCGGCCAGGTCGGCGGCGCGGGCGTCCGCGTCGGCCAGCACCGCGTCGACCTGCGGGGCGAGCAGCTCCCCGTGGGCCCGGGCGTCGACCGTGCACCGCTGCGCGCGGGTCGCGACCGCGTCCGCCGAGACCTCGACCAGGGCCGCGGTCACCGCGGGCGTCGAGGAGTCCACCACGAGTACGAGCACAATGTGCCAGCCTAGTCGCCACTCCGGTTACCGGCGGTGACGCCCCTCCCCGCCCGGGACGGCACCGGGGCCGTGGCCGGCGGGCTCAGCTCGGCGTGCGGAACACCCGGAGGAACGATGGCAGCAGCCACGGTCGCGGGCCGCCGATCCGGACCCGGCCGGTGAGCACCGCGCGGGCCCGGCTGACCCGGCCGAACATCATCAGGTTGAGCGTCGGCGGGTGGAAGCGGATGGTGACGTCCGGCCGCTCCGCCGGCTCGGCGAACCGCACCCGCCCGTGGTCCATGGTGAGCGTCAGGGGCGCCGACCAGGCGGAGGTGAACCGCACGACGATCCGGGGCCGCCGGGGCGGGTCGACCCCGTCGAGCAGCCGGCCGTAGCCGTGCCGGACCACCCCGGCCATGAACAGCTCCAGGAACAGCGCGGCGTCCCGCGGCGGGACGGTCCACGGCCGGCGGGCCGCGCGGGCGATGTCGTGGCCGTGCACGAGCAGCTCGTTGACCAGGTGGGCGAGCAGGCCGGCGAGGGGCACCCGGGCGTCGCCGAGCCAGGGCACCACCTCGTCCGGCCCGCGGTCCGCGCAGCGCGCCAGCAGGCGGTCGACGTCCCCGCGCAGCCGGTCGAGCAGGCGCGCGGGGTCACGGTCGGTCAGGTGCCGGAGCACCAGGTCGTTGGCGTCGGCCACGGTGTCGACGGTGACCAGCGGGAGCTGCTCGTCGAGGCCGGGGATCGGCAGCGGTTCGCTGGCCGGGTCGACCAGCCGGACGTAGTACCAGGCCAGCGACACCAGGTGGGCCAGGGTGTCGGTGACCGTCCAGTCGGCGGTCGCCATGGTGTCGGGCCGGACGGAGCCGGCCAGCGCGAGGAACCGGTCGGCGTTCGCCGCCAGCGCGGCCGGCGCCGTCGACCAGCCGTCCGAGGTGATGGTCGCGGACACGCTTCCTCCCCGTCTGCCGTAGCCGGGGCAGAGCCTACTACCGTGCGCCACGAAGCGATAGCCCTGAGTCAATAGGGCGTCCCGCCACCCGCCCGGGCGGCTGGCCGTCCCCGGGCGGTCAGCCGGCGGAGCGTTCCCAGTCGACGGTGGGCAGGCCGGCGTCGGCCAGCGCCTTGTTCGCCGCGCTGAACGGCCGGCTGCCGAGGAAGCCGCGCGGGTTCATCGGGCTGGGGTGGCCGGCCTCCAGCACCACGTGCCGCGGGTTGGTGACCAGGGCCGCCTTCTTGCGCGCGTATCCGCCCCAGAGCAGGAAGACCACCCGCTGGTCGAGGGCGTCCAGGGCGCGGATGGTGGCGTCGGTGAACTCCTCCCAGCCCTTGTTGGCGTGCGAGCCCGGGGTGGCCTGCCGGACGGTGAGCACCGAGTTGAGCAGCAGCACGCCCTGCGCCGCCCAGCCGGTCAGGTTGCCGCTGCGCGGCTTCGGCACGCCCAGGTCCTCGCCGAGCTCCTTGAAGACGTTGCGCAGCGACGGCGGCACCGCCACCCCGTCGCGGACGCTGAAGCTCAGCCCGTGCGCCTGCCCCGCCTTGTGGTAGGGGTCCTGCCCGAGGATCAGCACCCGGCACTCCGCCGGCCCGCACAGCCGGTAGGCGGAGAACAGGTCCTCGACCGGCGGGAAGACCGTCTGGGTCGCGTACTCCCCGGCGACGAACTCGGCCAGCGCCGTGGTGCTGGCCGGGTCGAGGTGCGGGGTGAGCGCCGCGCGCCACGCGTCGGGGAGGAGCGCCAGCAGGTCGAGGGTGGGGGCGTCGTGGGGCATCGGCAACCTTCCGCCGGTCTGATCGGTCCCGGGCACTGTAGGCAGCGGGTACGACAGCCGTCAGTCCAGGGTGGCCAGCCGGGCCGCCCAGTCGCCGCCGACCGGCTCCAGCGTGACCACCCGGGTGTCGTCCTCCCGCCGGTCGATGCGGACCCGCAGATGGGCGTCGACCAACTGCTCGACCATGCCCTCGCCCCACTCGACCACGGTGACCGACTCGTCCACCGAGGCGTCCAGGTCCAGGTCGTCGATCTCGGCGCGCGGGTCGGCGGACTCCCCCAGCCGGTACGCGTCGGCGTGCACCAGGGCCACCCGCCCGCCCCGGGCCGGGTCCGGCCGGTGCACCCGGGCGATCACGAAGGTCGGCGAGGTGACGTCGCCGCGCACCCCCAGGCCGGCCCCGATGCCCTGGGTCAGCGCGGTCTTCCCGGCCCCCAACGGGCCGCTGAGCAGCAGCAGGTCACCCGCGTGCAGCATCCCGGCCAGCCGGCGGCCGAACTCGCGGGTGTCGTCGACCGTCTTCAGCTCCACGACGACGGTCACAACCCCTCCAGGAACCGCTCCAGCGCCGCGTTCACCTCGTCGGCGTGCTCCAGCATCACCACGTGCCCACTGTCGTGGATCTTCACGAACTCGGCGTGCGGCAGCCGCCGGACGATCTCCTCGGAGTGGGTCACCGGGGTGATCATGTCCTTGTCCCCCACGATCACCAGCACCGGCGTGCCGGCCAGCGCGGCCAGCGCCGGGAAGCGCGAGTGGGTGGCCAGCGTGCGCAGGTAGCGGGTGACCGTGTCGGCCGAGGTACGCGAGTTCATCGTCTCGACGTACGACACCAGGGCCGGGCTGGGCTTCGCGGCGCCGAAGCCGTAGCGGCGGGTCAGCAGCCAGGCGACGTTGGACGTCGACTTCCGGGCCTTGTCGATCACCGTGCCGCCGTACCGGGTGGCGTTGCTCATCATGTAGAGCACCGGCGCGCCGACCCGGCCGAGCAGCGCGGGCGCCACCAGCTTGGTCTCCGCGAGCAGGCCGCCCGAGGTGGCCATCAGCACGGTGCCGACCACCCGCTCGCCGAACAGCTCCGGGTAGAGCTCGGCCAGCGCCATGATCGTCATGCCGCCCATCGAGTGCCCGACCAGCACCAGCGGCCCCTCCGGGGCCACCTCGTCGAGCACCCGGCGCAGCGTCCGGCCCAGCCTGGCCAGGTCGTACTCGCCGGTCTCCAGCTTTCCCGAGCGCCCGTGCCCCGGCTGGTCGTACGCCACGATCCGGTAGTCGCCCCGGGCGGCGAGCAGCTGGCGCTGGAAGTGGAAGGTCCCCATGTCCAGGCAGAAGCCGTGCACCAGCACCACGGTCGGGTGCCCGGCGACCGGCCGCGTCGGCTCGACCACCTCCACGTGGATGTCCGTGCCGTCCGGCATCTCCAGCCGGTACGCCTCGTCGTACCGCAGCCGGCCGAAGTCCTCGTCGGCGTACCGGTCGGTGGAGTCGGTCTTGAGGCGGCGGACCAGGACCCGCTCACTCACCACCCCCGCGGCGAGCCCCGCGGCGGCGACACCGACGGCGGCGCCGACCACTCCGGCCACCCGCCCCGCGGCGGTACGCGGCCGGGGAACACGGAACCGAGGACTCACGGGTGTTCGCCGTCGTAGACGCGGGGCACCCGGACCCCGCCGAACCGGGTCACGATCTCGTAGTTGATGGTGCCGACCGCGTCGGCCCAGTCGTCGGCGGTGGGCTCGCCGTCCGCGCCGCTGCCGAAGAGGGTCGCCACGTCCCCGGCCGCCACCTCGTCGTCGCCGCAGTCCAGCACGAACTGGTCCATGCAGACCCGGCCCGAGATGGTCCGCCGCTTGCCGCCGAGCTGCACCGGACCGGTGTTCGAGGCGTGCCGGGGCACCCCGTCGGCGTACCCGAGCGGGACGACGGCCAGGTTGGCCTCCCGCTCGGTCAGGTAGGTGTGGCCGTACGATACGCCGGTGCCGGCCGGGACCCGCTTGGTCAGCATCACCCGGGCCCGGGCGGTCATCGCCGGACGCAGGCCGAACTGCTCGCCGGCCACCGGGGAGAGGCCGTAGATCGCCAGACCGGGACGAACCAGGTCGAAGTGGGCGTCCGGGCGGGTCAGCGTGGCGGCCGAGTTGGCCAGGTGCCGGTAGCGGGGCCGCAGCCCCGCCGTCTCCGCCATCTCCAGCCCCTCGTGGAAGACGGCGAGCTGGCGGTCGATGGTGGGGTGGCCGGGCGAGTCCGCGTACACGAAGTGGCTCCACACCCCGACCACCTCGACCAGGCCGTCGGCCTGGGCCTTCGCGGCGGCCTCCAGCAGGGCGGGCCAGTCGGCGACGGTGGCGCCGCCCCGTGACAGGCCGGTGTCGATCTTCAGGTGCAGCCGGGCCGGGCGGTCCGCCCGGCGGCCCGCCTCGATCATCTCGTCGAGCTGGGTGAGGCTGGCGCAGCCCAGGTCGACGCCGACCGCGACGCCGTCGTGCAGCGGCAGCCCCGGGTCGAGCAGCCAGGCCAGCACCGGCGCGATGATCCCCTGCTGGCGCAGGGTCAGCGCCTCGTCCAGCGTGCAGACCCCGAGCCAGTCCGCGCCGGCGTCGAGCGCCGCGCGGGCGGCCGGCACCATACCGTGGCCGTACCCGTCGGCCTTCACCACCGCCATCAACTCGGCGCTGGTGCCCGACTTGAGGCGGGCCACATTCTCCCGGATCGCGTCCAGGTCGACGCGCACCTCCGACTGCCACATGCCCCCAGCCTACTTCCGCCGGTGATCACCGTGGCCCGGAGCCGCGTGGTCCGCCCGCCGGCCGCGCCCACCGCCGGCCCAGCGGCGGGCGGCGGTTCGCCGTCAGCCCAGGCGGGCGATCACCGGGCGGAGCGCGGTCGCCACGTCGGGTGCGGTCACCGGCCCGGTGCGGGCCGCCTCCCGGCCGGCGAGCCCGTGCAGGTACGCCGCCGCGGCGGCCGCCCGCTCGGCCGGCAGCCCGGCGGCGAGCAGCGAGCCGAGGAGCCCGGCCAGCACGTCGCCGGTGCCCCCGGTGGCCAGCACCGCGGTGCCGGTCGGATTGACGTACGCCCGGCCGTCCGGGGTGCCGATGATCGTGCGGTCGCCCTTGAGCAACACCACCGCCTTCATCCAGGCGGCCAGCCGCAGCGCGGCTCCCACCCGGTCCGTTCCCGGGGTCTCCCCGCAGAGCCGGGCGTACTCCCGGTCGTGCGGGGTCACCACGATCGGCGCGTCCCGCTTGCGCAGCAGGTCCGCCATCGCGCCGTCGACCAGCAGGGTGAGCGCGTCGGCGTCGAGCACGGCCGGCACCGGCGCGCTGAGCACGGCGCGCAGCTCGGTGGCGGCCGGCTCGCCCGTGCCCAGCCCGGAGCCGCAGACCCAGGCCTGCACCCGGCCGGCGTCGGCGACCCGGCCGGTGGCGATCACTGACGGATGGTGGTGCAGCACCTCCGCGCGGGCCCCGCCCGCGTAGCGGACCATGCCGGTCGGACCGGCCAGCGCGCCGCCCACCGAGAGCACCGCCGCGCCGGGGTACGTGGCAGAGCCGGTCGCCACCCCGACCACGCCCCGGCTGTACTTCTCCGAGGACGGGCCGAGCCGGGGCCACCAGTCGACCACGTCCGACCACTCGGTGACCCGCAGCGCCGGGGTCCCGCGCAGCCACGGCCCCAGCCCGATGTCGACCAACTCCACGTGCCCGGCGAGCGCGGCGGCCGGGCCGACCACCAGGGCCGGCTTCAGCGCCCCGAAGGCGACCGTCACGTCGGCGCGTACCGCGCAGGGGCGGCCGGCGGCGGTGAGCGGCACGTGGCCGGTGTCCACCGCGACGCCGCTCGGCACGTCCACCGCCACCACGGTGGCCCGGGTGCCGTCCCGCCCGGAGCGCTCCGCCAGGCTCGCGGCGAGCTGCTCGGCGGTCTCCCGCAGCCCGCCGGCGCCGCCGATCCCGACGATGCCGTCGAGCACCAGGTCCACCACCGCCGGGGGCCGGTCCACCAGCCGTCCGCCGGCGGCCCGCAGCGCGGCCAGCCCCTCGGCGTGCGCGCGGCCGGGGGTGAGCAGCAGGGTGGAGACCGCGGCACCACGGCGGGCCAGGTGCGCGCCCGCGTACAGGGTGTCGCCGCCGTTGTCGCCGGAGCCGACCAGCAGCAGCACCTGGGCGCCGTAGACGCCGCCCCGCTCGGCGAGCAGCAGCGCGCAGCGGCGGGCCAGCCCGGCGGCGGCCCGCTGCATCAGCGCCCCGGGCGGGAGGGTGGCCATCAGGCCGGCCTCCGCCGCGCGTACGTCCGCGACCCGCCACACCGGTCTCATGCCACCCCGTCCCGTTCGTCGTTCCGCCCAACCGGCCTGCCGGCCCGCCGGTCGCCTCACCGTTCCGCGACCACCATGGCCGACGCGATCCCGCCGTCGTGTGACAACGACAGATGCCAGCGGTTGATCCCGCGTTCGGCCGCGGCGGCGGCCACCGTGCCGGAGACGGTCAGCCAGGGCCGACCGTCCGGATCCGACACGATCTCGCAGTCGTGCCAGCGCAGCCCGCCCGGCGCACCGAGCGCCTTGGCCACCGCTTCCTTGGCGGCGAACCGGGCGGCCATCGACTCGGGCGAGCGCGGGTTGCCGGCGCGGGTGAACCGCTCGGCCTCGGTGAACAGGCGGTCGGCGAGCAGCGGTGTCCGCGCCAGGGCCCGGGCGAACCGGTCCACCAGCACGACGTCGATGCCGACAGCCACGATCACGGGCCTCACCCTACCGGCGGTCGCGGCCGCAGATTAGCCACCGGCTGCGCGGTGGACAACGCCTGTGGACAACCCGGGGGTACGCCCACCGCCGGTTGTCCACAGGGCCGGTGCGGGCCGGCGGGCGCCGCCTAGCGTCCCGGTTGCCCGATCGTTCGTGTCGCCGCCGGTGGGTCCCGCCGACGGCCTGTTCCCCGGGGAGTCCACCGATGACCGAGGAGCCGTTCACCGTCGAGCCGGAGTTGCTGCGCGGGGTCGCCCGCCAGCTGGGCGACGACGCCTACCGGCTGGCGCACGGGCTGGCCGGGACGCCGGGGCTGGTGGTGCCGGCCGACGGCTGGCGAGCCGGGGCCGCGCTGGCCGAGCTGGAGGCGGCGGTGCACCGCTGGTGCGGGGCGCTCGCCGCCCGGGTGGCGGACACCGCCGAGGCGGTCCGCAGCGCCGCCGACGGCTACCAGGCGACCGACGAGCGGGCCGCCCGACGGCTGGCCGGGATCCCCCGGTGAGCGGCCCCGCCCTGGTCGAATACGCCCAGCTCTGGCGGGCCGACCCGGGTGCCTGGACCCGGGCCGGGGGGGCCTGGCGGGGGCTGGTCGGCCCGGTCCGGCAGCGGGCCGACGGGCTGGCCGCCCGGCTGACCGCCCTGCGTCCCGGCTGGTCCGGCGGGGCCGCCGCTGCGGCGCAGGGGCGGATCGGGGCACTGCACGGCGGGCTGACCGAGGTGCTGCCCGCGCTGGTCGAGGTCGACCAGGTGCTCGCCGAGTTCGCCGTCCGGCTCGGCACGGCGAAGGCCCGGCTCGCCGCCGCCGTGGCGCACGCCGACGCGGGCGGCCTGCTGGTGGACCGGGTCGGGGCGGTCCGGCCCGATCCGGCCCGCCGGCGTCCCGCCGCCCCGGTGGGCGCCGGGGTGGCCCTGGTGGCGGCCGAGCTGCGCGACGCGCTGGCGCTGGCCGGCGGGGCGGACCGGGAAGCCGCCGCCCGGCTGGGCGAGTTGGCCACGGCGGCGGTCACCGGCTGGGTGAGCGTCCCGCCGGGCCGGCGACCGGCACCGGGCGCCGGTCCGGCCGAGGTGAGCCGCTGGTGGGCCGGGCTCACCCCGGCCGAGCGCCGTTGGCTGGTCGGCCACGAGCCGGCCCGGGTCGGTGGCCTCGACGGGGTGCCGGTGGCGGCTCGGGACCAGGCCAACCGGTTGCTGCTGGCCGAGCGGCGGGCGGGGTTGGCCGCCGCCCGCGCGGCCCGGTTGCGCCCGCTGCCGCCGGGGCTGCCCGAGCTGGCCCGGCTGGCCCGACTCGCCCGGGTGGAGGCGGCCCTGCGCGGCCTCGACGCGCTCACCGAACGGCTGGCCGCGCCGCGGGCGCCCCGGGCGTACCTGCTCGGGCTCGACCCGGCCGGGGACGGGCGGGCCGTGGTGGCGCTGGGCAACCCGGACCGGGCCACGGCGGTGCTGACGTACGTCCCGGGCATGACCGCGGACCTCGCCGACGCCCCCGGCGAGCTGGGCCGGGCCGCCCGGGTGCTGGACCGGTGCGCCGCGCTCGGGCCGGGCGAGGAGACGGCGGCGGTGCTCTGGCTGGACTACGACGCACCGGACTTCCTGCCCGAGGCGGCCCGGGCCGGGCAGGCCGAGGACGCCGGGCCGGCGCTGCACCGGTTCCAGGAGGGGCTGCGCGCCTCGCACGAGGGTCCGCCGGCCCGGCAGACCGTGCTCGGCCACAGCTACGGCTCGCTGGTGGTCGGCACCGCCGCCCGCGACCACGGGCTGAGCGCGGACGCACTGGTCTTCGTCGGCTCCCCCGGCACCGGGGTCGACCACGCGCGCGAGCTGCGGATGCCTCCCGGCCAGGTCTGGGCCAGCACGGCGCCGGACGACGTGATCCGGCTGGCCCGGCCACCGGACGAGCTGGCCCGCCGGGCGGTGCTGGCGGGGACGCCGCTCGGCCCGGTGGCGGCGGTGCTGGACCGGCGCGACCCCGAGCTGTGGTTCGGGCGTGACTCGAGCGACCCTGGCTTCGGCGGCCGGCGCTTCCCCAGCGGCCGCTACGGCCACGCCGGCTACTGGGAGCCCGGCAACCCGGCGCTGGACGGGATGGCCCGGATCGTGCTGGGCCGATGAGCGCGGCGGGTGCGGGCATGACGAGGCCCCTCCACCGTGGGGCGGAGGGGCCCGGTCAGGGTGGACTACTCGACGGTGACCGACTTGGCCAGGTTGCGCGGCTGGTCGACGTCGTGCCCGCGCGCGGCGGCGATCTCGGCGGCGAGCACCTGGAGCGGCACCGTGGTCACCAGCGGTGCCAGCAGGGTGGGCACTCGGGGCACGTAGATCAGGTGGTCGGCGTAGCGGACGACCGCCTGGTCGCCCTCCTCGGCGATCACGATGGTGCGAGCGCCGCGGGCGCGCACCTCCTGGATGTTGGAGACGACCTTGTCGTGCAGCATGCCCCGACCGATCGGCGACGGCACGATGCAGATGACCGGGGTGCCCTTGTCGATCAGCGCGATCGGGCCGTGCTTCAGCTCGCCGGCGGCGAAGCCCTCGGCGTGCATGTACGCCAGCTCCTTGAGCTTCAGCGCACCCTCCAGCGCCACCGGGTAGCCGACGTGCCGGCCGATGAAGAGCACGGTCGGTTCGGACTTCAGGTCGCGGGCGAGCTCCCGGACCGGCTCGATCCGGTCGAGCAGTTCGCGCAGCTTGCCCGGCACCTCCTGGAGCTGGGCGACGACCGCGCCGACCTCGTCGGCGAACTTGATCCCGCGCACCTGGGCCAGGTGCAGACCGATCAGATAGCAGGCGACCAGCTGGGTGAGGAACGCCTTGGTCGAGGCGACCGCGATCTCCGGGCCGCCGTGGGTGTAGAGGACGGCGTCGGACTCGCGCGGGATGGTGGAGCCGTTGGTGTTGCAGATGGCCAGCACCCGGGCCTTCTGCTCCTTGGCGTGGCGCAGGGCCATCAGGGTGTCCATGGTCTCGCCGGACTGCGAGATCACCACGATCAGCGTGGAGCGGTCGAGCACCGGGTCGCGGTAGCGGAACTCGCTGGCCAGCTCCACCTCGCAGGGGATCCGGGTCCAGTGCTCGATGGCGTACTTGGCGACCAGGCCGGAGTGGTAGGCGGTGCCGCAGGCGACGATGAAGATCTTGTCGACGTCGCGCAGGTCCTGCTCGCTGAGGCGGACCTCGTCGAGGGCGATCTCACCGGTCTCGGTGAGCCGGCCGAGCAGCGTGTCGGCGATCGCCTGCGGCTGCTCCTCGATCTCCTTGAGCATGAACCAGTCGTAGCCGCCCTTCTCGGCGGCGGAGGAGTCCCAGTCGATGTGGAAGTCCTTGCCGGTGGCGGGCTGGCCGGCGAAGTCGGTGATCTGGATGTCGTCCGGGGTGATCAGGACGATCTGGTCCTGGCCCAGCTCGACCGCGTCGCGGGTGTGCTCGATGAACGCGGCCACGTCGCTGGCCAGGTAGTTCTCCCCGTCACCGCGGCCGACGACCAGGGGCGAGTTGCGCCGGGCGCCGACCACCGCGCCGGGGATCCCGGCGTCGACGGCGAGCAGGGTGAAGGCGCCCTCGAGCCGCTGGCAGACCAGCCGCATGGCGGAGGCGAGCAGCTGCGGGCTGTCGATCTCGCCGGCCGCGCGCAGTTCGGCCAGCGACCGGGCCAGCAGGTGGGCGGCGCACTCGGTGTCGGTGTCGCTGGCGAACTCGACGCCGTCGGCTTCCAGCTCGGCGCGGAGCCGGGCGAAGTTCTCGATGATGCCGTTGTGGATCACGGCGACCCGGCCGTCCGGGGACAGGTGTGGGTGGGCGTTGCGGTCGGTCGGCCCGCCGTGGGTGGCCCACCGGGTGTGGCCGATGCTGGTGGTGCCGTCGCCGATGCCGATCGGGCTGGCCGCGCAGGACTCCGGATCGCTGGCCGCGCGCTCGGCGAGGACCTTCTCCAGGTTGGCCAGCTTGCCGGCCTTCTTCTCGATCAGCAGCTCGTCGTCGCAGACGACGGCCACGCCGGCCGAGTCGTAGCCGCGGTATTCCAGCCGCCGCAGTCCGTCCAGCACGATGCCGAGCGCCGGGCGCGCGCCGGCGTAACCCACGATTCCACACATGGTCCGCAGCCTAACCCAGTTTCGCTCACGATGCGTGCTCGGAAGGCGGGTAAACAATCATTGAATCTGAGCGAACGGGTGGGCGGAGGGCAAGGATCGGACGAATCACCCGGGCGAGCGACCTCCGGCACGCGCTCACCCCGGACGGCGGCCACCTCCGATCCGGGCATCGAGGCGGGGCGGAATGGGCCGGCCCGCCCGGACGGGTGGGGTGCGGGGCCGCCCGGAATTGCCCCCGGGCCGTACATTGAGGGCCCTGGTCGGGGTCCCCCCACCACCGCACCGGCCGTCCCACGCGTCCCCTGCGAGCTGACCTGATGTCCGAGCCAACGCCGACCCCCGAGCCGCCGGCCGACGGGGGCCACCCCGATCCCACCACCCCACCGGCACCCGGGTCCTGGACTCTGCCGGACCCGCTCGCCGCCCCGCAGCCGTGGGCGCCGCCAGCGGCCTGGTCGCCGACGCCGTGGTCGCCTCGCCCCTGGTCGCCGGACCCGACCGGCACAGCGGGCACCACGGGAGGGCCTGGCACGACGGACACGCCTGGCACCACCGCCACCCCAGCCACTCCAGCCACCGCCGGCACCCCAGCCGCCACCGGCCCTTCGAGCACCACCGGCGCCCCGGCCCCCGCCGGATCGTCCGGCCAGGTCGGCGCGCCGCGACCGGCCGTCCCGCCCGTCCCGCCGCCGGCTCAACCCTGGCCCGGGTACCCCACACCAGGCTGGCCGCCGCCGGGCTACCCGCCGCCGTACGCGTACCCCGGTGCGCCACCGGCCCGGACGAACGGCGGCCGGGTCGCGGCGATCGTGGTCGCGGTGACCACCGTCCTCGTGCTGGTCTTCTGCGGCTGTGTCGGCCTAGGCGTGCTGGGCAGCTGGTACGAGGATCCGGGAACGTCCGCGGAGCCGTACGGCGACCCGGGCTACGGCGACCCGGAGGAGGACGTCACCACGGGCGCCGGGCAGCCGAGCCCCGCCACCACGCCGTCGGGCGGGCCCGGGCAGCTGACCGTCGTCTACGAGGCGACCGGCGCCGCCCTGGTGGACGTGCAGTTCTACGACGCCAACGGCGACTTCCATCAGTACGAGGGCCTGCGGTCGCCGTGGCGGCTGGCGATCACCGCCAACGACCGCGAGCGGGTGCAGGTGATCGCCTCGCCCGCCGGCCTGGCGAGCGACGACAAGGTGACCTGCTCGATCACCATCGACGGGAAGGTCGTCTCCCGGGATTCGGGCGTCTACGGGGCGACCTGCTTCGGCTGGTGACGCCGCGAGCCGAACGGCGGGCTTGCGGTGCCCGCGGCGGGCCGTAGGCTGGCCCGCGTGACGACGACCGATCCGCTGGTGGCCCGGATGCGGCCGTTCGGCACCACCATCTTCGCCGAGATGTCCGCGCTGGCCGTGCGTACCGGGGCGGTCAACCTCGGCCAGGGCTTCCCGGACACCGACGGCCCGCCGGAGATGCTCGCGGCGGCCGCCGAGGCGCTGCGTTCCGGCCACAACCAGTACCCACCGGGCCCGGGGATCCCGGCGCTGCGCGCGGCCGTCGCGGCCCACCAGCGCCGCTTCTGGGATCTGGCGTACGACCCGGACGGCGAGATCGTGGTGACCGCGGGCGCCACCGAGGCGATCGCCGCCAGCATCCTCGCCCTGTGCGAGCCGGGTGACGAGGTGATCTGCTTCGAGCCGTACTACGACTCGTACGCGGCGTCGATCGCACTGGCCGGCGCCGTCCGCCGCCCGGTCACGCTGCGTCCCGCCGGCGACGGCCGGTACGGCTTCGACCCGGCGGAGCTGCGCGCCGCGTTCGGGCCGCGCACCCGGCTGGTGCTGCTGAACTCCCCGCACAACCCGACCGGCAAGGTGTTCACCCGCGACGAGCTGGCCCTGGTCGCCGAGCTGTGCCAGGCGCACGACGCGTACGCGGTCACCGACGAGGTGTACGAGCACCTGGTGTTCACCGACGCCGCCGCCCCGCACGTGCCGCTGGCGACGCTCCCCGGAATGCGGGAGCGGACGTTGCGGATCTCCTCGGCCGGCAAGACCTTCTCCTGCACCGGATGGAAGGTCGGCTGGGTAAGCGGACCCGCGCCGCTGGTCTCCGCGGTGCTGCGGGTGAAGCAGTTCCTCACCTTCGTCAACGCCGGGCCGCTGCAACCGGCCGTCGCGCTGGCGCTCGGCCTGCCCGACGCGTACTTCACCGACTTCCGGGACGACCTGCAGCGACGGCGGGACCAACTCGTCGCCGGGCTCACCGACGCCGGGTTCGACGTGCTCGCCCCCGAGGGCACATACTTCGTCACCGCCGACGTCACCCCGCTCGGCGGCCGGGACGGGGTGGAGTTCTGCCGGTCGCTGCCGCAGCGCTGCGGCGTGGTGGCGGTGCCGACACAGGTCTTCTACGACGACGTCGAGGCCGGGCGGCGGCTGGTCCGGTTCGCCTTCTGCAAGCGCCCGGAGGTGCTGACCGAGGCGGTGGACCGGCTGCGCGGGCTGACGAAGGAGGACGACAGCGAGGTGCCGGCATGAGCGACGGGTACGCCGACCGGGTCCGCCGGCTCACCGCGCTGCGCGGCTGCGACACGGTGCTCTCCGGCGTCCGGCCGACCTCCGTGGTGGAACAGCTGGCGACGCTCCGGGCGGTCGCGGCCGACGACCTGCTGCCCGACTTCTACGGCGCGGGCGGGGCGGTCGAGGAGCTGGAACGGCGCGTCGGTGAACTGCTCGGCACCGAGGCGGTCGCCTTCTTCCCCACCGGCACCATGGCCCAGCAGGTCGCCATGCGCTACGGCGCCGAGCTGACCGGCCGGGACGGGGTCGGCCTGCACCCGCTCAGCCACCCGCTGCTGCACGAGCGGGACGCGTACGCCGTCCTCGGCGGCCTGCGCGCGGTGCTGACCACGAGCGCCCCGCGCAATCCGACCGCCGACGAGGTGGCCGCGCTCGACGAGCCGATCGGCACGCTGCTGCTGGAGCTGCCGCTGCGGGACGCCGGGTTCGTCCTGCCGAGCTGGGACGAGCTGGTCGCCGTGGCGGGGGCGGCCCGGCAGCGGGGCGCCCGGGTGCACCTGGACGGCGCCCGGCTCTGGGAGTCCACCGTCCACCTGGGTCGTTCGCCGGCCGAGATCGCCGCGCTGGCCGACAGCACGTACGTCTCGTTCTACAAGTCCCTCGGCGGCCACTCCGGGGCGGCGCTGGCCGGCTCGGCGGAGCTGGTCGCGTACGCCCGGGCCTGGCGGCACCGCTACGGCGGGAACCTCTTTCAGCAGTGGCCGGCCGCCCTCGCCGGGCTCGCGGGCCTGGCGGACGAGCTGCCCCGGCTCGCCGGCTACGTGGCGCACGCGCAGGTGGTGGCCGGGGCCCTGGCCACCCTTCCCGGGGCGCGCGTCCACCCGACGCCCCCGCACACGCACCAGTTCCGGCTGTGGCTGCCGCACCCGGCGGACGCCCTCAACGCCGCCAACCTCGCCCTCGCCGAGGAGGAGAAGGCGTGGTTCGTCGGCGGCTGGCGGGACACGGAGGTGCCCGGCACAGCGCTGGCCGAGGTGACGGTGGCCGCCCCGGCACTGGAACTGGACGCCGACCACGTGGTCGACCTGGCCGACCGCTTCCTGCGCCGGCTGTCGCCGCGCTGAGCCCGGCCCCGCCCGACCAGCGGTCGACGGGTGGCCCGGGCGACCCAGCCGGGTGGCGGAAGGCCGCGACCAGGCGCCTGGCTGATCCGTTCACGTCATCAAGTTCGTAGCGTGCCGACGACCCAGAACCGCGGCGGACCCGGCGCTGAGGGTGACCTACGGCCGGCGCGGGCGGGCGGAGCCGCATCGGAAACCGCACCGGGCGCGACGGGAGGATCCCGCCGCGCCCGGATGAGCCGGAATGGTGGTCAGCCGGCCGGGCTGGCGGTGCGTACCTGCTCGGCGATCCGCTCCGCCACCGAACGGGCGGTGGCCTCGGTGGCCGCCTCGACCATGACCCGGACCAGCGGCTCGGTGCCGGAGGGGCGCAGCAGCACCCGGCCGGTCTCGCCCAGCTCGGCCTCGGCCCGCTCCACCTCCGTCCGGACGGCCGGCGCCGCGGAGCCCACGGTCCGGTCGCCCACCGGCACGTTGATCAGCACCTGGGGCAGCTTGGTGACCACGGCGGCCAGCTCGGCGAGCGACTTGCCGGTGGCCGCCATCCGGGACATCAGGTGCAGGCCGGTGAGCACGCCGTCGCCGGTGGTGGCGTACGCGGGCATGACGATGTGGCCGCTCTGCTCGCCGCCCAGGGCCAGCCCGGAGGCGCGCAGCTCCTCCAGCACGTACCGGTCGCCGACCTTGGTCTCGAGCAGCCGGATGCCCTCGGCGGACATGGCGAGCTTCAGGCCGAGGTTGCTCATCACGGTGGCGACCAGCGTGTCCTCGGTCAGCGCGCCGGCCTCGCGCATGGCCAGGGCCAGGATCGCCATCACCTGGTCGCCGTCGACCTCGTCGCCGTCGGCGGTGACCGCCACGCAGCGGTCGGCGTCGCCGTCGTGGGCGATGCCCAGGTGGGCGCCGTGCTCCACCACGGCGGCCCGCAGCGCGTCCAGGTGGTTGGAGCCGCAGTCGTCGTTGATGTTGAGCCCGTCCGGCTCGGCGCAGATCGCGATCACCTCGGCGCCGGCCTCCCGGTAGGCCACCGGGGCGACCTCGGCGGCCGCGCCGTTGGCGCAGTCCACCACGACCTTGATCCCGTCCAGCCGGTGCGGCACGGTGCCGACCAGGTGCTGGACGTAATGGTCGGCGCCGTCCAGCAGGTCGTGCACCCGGCCCACACCGGCACCGGTCGGGCGGTCCCAGGCGGTGGCGGCGTTCGCCTCGACCGCCGCCTCGATCCGCATCTCGATCTCGTCGGGCAGCTTGTGCCCGCCGGCGGCGAAGAGCTTGATCCCGTTGTCCGGCATCGGGTTGTGCGAGGCGGAGAGCATGACGCCCAGGTCGGCCTTGGCCTCGGCGGTGAGGAACGCCACCGCAGGGGTGGGCAGCACGCCGACCCGTACCACGTTGGCGCCGGCGCTGGTGAGCCCGGCCACCACGGCGGCCTCCAGCATCTCGCCGCTGGCCCGGGTGTCCCGGCCGACCACGGCGAGCGGCGGATGGCTCTTGTCCGACTCGGCGAGCGTGTGCGCGGCGGCGACCGCCACCGCCAGCGCCAACTCCGGGGTGAGATCCGCGTTCGCCCGCCCGCGTACGCCGTCCGTGCCGAACAACCGGCCCATACGCCAACCTCCGATGAATCGCCGTTGCGAGGAGAGGAAAGCGAACGGCCGGGCCACCTCCCCGCAGAGGAGGCGGACCCGGCCGTCCGTCAGAAGTACAAGGCGCTGCTGGTGATCAGCGCTTCGAGTACTGAGGAGCCTTACGGGCCTTCTTGAGGCCGTACTTCTTGCTCTCCTTGACCCGGGCGTCACGGGTCAGGAAGCCGGCCTTCTTCAGGGCCGGACGGTCGTCCGGCTCGCTGACGATCAGCGCCCGGGCGATGGCGAGGCGCAGCGCGCCGGCCTGGCCGGTGGTGCCGCCACCACGGAGGTTGGCGATCACGTCGAACGCCTCGGCCTTCTCGGCGGTCACCAGCGGGTCCTTGATGAGCTGCTGGTGCACCTTGCTCGGGAAGTAGGCCTCGAGGTCACGGCCGTTGCAGGTGATCTTGCCGCTGCCGGGGACGATGCGGACCCGGACGATGGCCTCCTTGCGCCGGCCCACGGTCTGGATCGGCCGGTCGCCACGAGGCGCGCGGGCGACGGGCGCCGGCGCCTCGGTGGCCTCGGGGGCAACCTCGGTGGCGGTGATGTCGGTCATGCTGCTTCCTTCGCCCGCGCTCACTGCGCGATCTGCTTGATCTCGAACGGCACCGGCTGCTGCGCGCCGTGCGGGTGCTCGGCACCGGCGTAGACCTTCAGCTTCTTGATCAGCTGACGGCCGAGCTTGTTGTGCGGGAGCATCCCCTTCACGGCCAGCTCGATGGCCCGCTCGGGACGCTTGCTGAGCAGCTCCTCGTAGCCGACCTGCTTCAGACCACCCGGGTAACCCGAGTGCCGGTAAGCGATCTTCTGCTGGCGCTTGTTGCCGGTCAGCGCGACCTTGCCCGCGTTCACGATGACGACGAAGTCGCCCGTGTCGACGTGCGGCGCGAAAGTCGGCTTGTGCTTGCCACGCAGCAGCGTGGCGGCGTGGGTCGCGAGGCGGCCCAGCACGACATCAGAGGCGTCGATGACGTGCCACTGACGCTCGATCTCACCCGGCTTCGGGCTGTACGTACGCACAGGTCTACCTTGTCTCGTCGTCGGTCTGGGGTCGCGCGCCGAGGTGACCAGGCGCGCACGAACGACCAAGCGTACCTGATGCGGCACGCCTCTGAATGTCGTACAACAGCAGGCAACGATACCCGGCCGCCCGGCGGCAGGTCAAAACGGGGTGCCACCCCGCGCGGCCTGCGCTTCCACCATGGCGCAGGTCACACCCCGGAAAGCTTAGCCGGCCCCGGTCGCAGGTACACCACCCAGGTCACCGCGAAGCAGAGCGCGTACCAGCCGATGAAGGCCAGGTAGGCCGCGTCCGCGTTCCCGGCGGCGAGGAAGGACTGCCGGAAGGCGATGTTCACCAGCACCCCGCCCGAGGCGCCGACCGCCCCGGCGATGCCGATCAGCGCCCCGGACAGCCGCCGCGCCCGGCGCTCGGCCGCCTCCCGGTCCCCGGTCCGCTCCGCCTCGGTGGCGGCCCGGGCCCGGAAGATCGCCGGGATCATCTTGTACGTCGACCCGTTGCCGATCCCGGAGAACACGAAGAGCCCCAGGAACCCGCCCAGGTAGAGCGGGAACGACCGCTCGCGCGCGGCGTACATCACCAGCCCGGCACCCGCGGCCATCGCCACGAAGTTCCAGAAGGTGACCCGGGCCCCGCCGAGCCGGTCGGCGAGCTGGCCGCCGACCGGCCGGATCAGCGAGCCGATCAGCGGCCCGAGGAAGGTCAGCCAGGCGGCGTCGACCGGGGTCGGGAACCGGTCGTGGAACTGGAGTTGGAGCACCTGGCCGAAGGCGAAGCCGAAGCCGATGAACGAGCCGAAGGTGCCGACGTAGAGCAGGGACATGACCCAGGTGTGCGGGTCCCGGGCGGCCGCCCGCAGCGCCCCCGGCTCGTTGCGCGCCCCGGGAACGTTGTCCAGCCAGCGCGCCGCCGCCAGCGCGGCGAGCACGATCAGCGGCAGGTAGACCGCCGGCACCAGCCGGGGGTACGCGGCCCCGGCGGTGGCCAGCACCGCCAGCCCGACGAGCTGCACCGCCGGCACGCCGAGGTTCCCGCCACCGGCGTTGAGGCCGAGCGCCCGGCCCTTGAGCCGGTCCGGGAAGAACAGGTTGATGTTCGCCATCGAGGAGGCGAAGTTGCCCCCGCCGACCCCGGTCAGGCAGGCCAGCAGCATCAAGGTCGAGTACGCCACCCCCGGCTCGATCAGCAGCGCCATCGGCACCGCCGGCACCAGCAACAGCAGCGCGCTGACGATCGTCCAGTTCCGCCCGCCGAACCGGGCCACCGCCAGGGTGTACGGCAGCCGCAGCACCGCGCCCAGCGCCGCCGGCACGGCGGTGAGCAGGAACTTCCCGGCCGGGTCGATGCCGTACTCCGGGCCGAGGAAGAGCACCATCACCGACCAGAGGCTCCACACGGAGAAGCCGACGTGCTCGGCGAAGATCGAGACGTACAGGTTGCGGCGGGCGACCGGGGCGCCGGTGGTGTCCCAGAACTCGGGGTCCTCGGGGCGCCAGTCGGTGATTCGCCGCCGGCCCCCGGCGGTGCCCGGGGCCAGGGTGGTGGGGGAAGCGAGCGTGCGCACGGCGACTCCTCCTCGTCGATGACGAGGGGGACGCTAGGAACGGGCGGTTTCCCGGCAGTGCCCGTCGCGGGTCGGGCCGGAAACGGAGACCGCACGTCCGGCCGGAGCCGGCGGTGAGCGGGCTCAGATCTCCTGGAGGATGCGCAGCGCCCGGCCCACCCGCTGCATGGTCTCGGTGTCGGCGACGTCCACGCACTCGGTGAACCACTTCTTCATGGGCGAGGAGAGCCGGTCGGGCATCACCACGTACCCGCCCATGGGTACGGCGAGGGGCGAGTCCCGCAGCAGCGACTCCTCGACCACCTCGGCCACGATCACGATCGGCACGTCGGTGGAGTTGTAGACGTCGGAACTGATCACCAGTCCGAGCCGTTCCCGGGCGCCGGAGATGCGCCAGACCTCTCCCCTACGCAGCACGCGGGCGTCCGCCGCCGAAGAGGGCGTCGTCGACCATCGCGGCCTCCTGGTCGTCGGCCAGGGCGGCGGACTCCAGGTCGAAGCCGGCGCGGCCGACGGCGGCGGCGTGCGCGGTGAACACCTCGCGCAGCGCCTTCTCCCGGGCGGCCTGGTCCATCCAGGCGGAGAGGGAGAGCCCTTCCCGCTTGGCGAACCGGCGGGCTTCCTCGATCGTGTCGTCGGAGAACGACAGCGTCACCTTGGCGGTCATGCCGGAGAGATTACCCACTGGTATGACCGTCAGTCATCCCCGCTCGCACGGATCGGTGAACCGGACAACCAGGTAGGCGCGGGCAGGTGCCGGACCGATCGCCCGGGTGGGGAGTTCACCCGTTCAACCGACCACTCGGGGCGGACAGGGCAGAGTTCCGCCCCTAGGGTCTTTCATGATCCGGATCCTCCCCAGCACCGGATCGGGAGGGAACACCAGCCGTGGAGCCGCAGGCCATCGCCGAACGAGCGAGACGGATACGGAAGGCGGTCGCCGCGGCGTCGACAGAGCTGACCAGCGAGGACCACGCGGTCACCGTCGTCGTCGGTCCGGGCGGCGCGGTCCGCGAGCTGCACCTCAGCTCGCGCGCCTTCCGGTATCCCGGGGCCGAACTGGGCGAGCTGGTGGTCCGCACGATCCGCGAGGCGAACCTGCTGCTCCAACGCGACCTGGCGGAGACGCTCAGCGGGCTGACCGGCGGGCGTACCCGGGATCCGTTCGCGCCGCTGCCGACCGCCGCGCAGCTCCGGGCGGAGCTGGACAAGGACGAGGACCCGGGCGCATGACCGGGCAGCCACGCGAGTTCGGGCACCCGGACGAGGTGCTGGCGTTCCTGGACGGGATCCGGCAGCGCAACCAGGCGATGGTGGAGCGCTACGAGCGGTTCGCCGAGCAGGCCGGCGGGCTGTCCGGCGAGGCGTTCTCCTCGGACGGCGGCGTACGGGTCGTGGTCGACGAGAACGGCCAGGTGGCCACGGTGGACATCGCGGACGCGGCGCTGCGGCACGGCGGCCTGCTCGCCGGGATGATCCTCGGCGCGATCCGAGAGGCCCAGGCGGCCCGTGCGCTCAAGCTCGCGGAGCTCGGCACCGAGCTGGGTGGCGTCCCCACCGTCGACCTGGTCCGCGAGGCGATCCCCGAGCACGTCCGCGACATCGTCGACCAGCGCCCGGGGCGGCGCTGGTGACCGGGCCGAGAGGAGACCGACGTGGGTGACGGCATCGTCGTCCCGACCGACAAGCTGACCAGCACCGCCGAGGTGCTGAAGGCGCTCGCCACGAGCGCCGACCAGATCGCCGACGGCCTGGCGAAGGCCGATCCGCCGGACGTGCTCTGGGGCGCCCTCGGGGCGGCGTTCATGAAGGGCACGTACGACGGGACGGCGGAACAGGCGCGGGACCACATCCGGACGATCTCGAAGGCGCTGCACTCGCAGGGCGGCGCCATCAAGGCGAGCGCCGACCGCTACCAGGAGTTGGACGCGGCGTTGCAGCAGGCGTTGGAGCAGGCGTTCCAGCGGTTCCAGGACAAACTCTCCGGCGGCAAGTGACCGGCGCCGCGGCCACCGACAACGGGAGCGACCCCTCGTGACGACCACCGACGACAACGACGCCTACCTGAGCAACAACAGCGACGACGGCGGCCAGTACGCCGGCAACCTCGGCATCACCGACGCGATCGACTACAAGTGGGACTCCGTCCTCCCCATGGCCGAGGCGGCCAAGAACCTCTACACCGGCATCTCCGAGGGTGAGTGGACGGACATCAAGGCGGGCGTCCTGGACTTCGCCGCGAACGGGGTGGCGGTCTGGATCGACCCGCTGAACTGGCTCATCTCCGCCGGCCTGACCTTCCTCATCGACTTCGTGCAGCCGTTGGAGGACCTGCTCAGCCTGGTCACCGGCAACGCCGAGCGGATGGAGCCGTACGCCGAGCAGTGGGAGCAGCTCGGCAAGGCGCTGGTGCCGCTGGCCGCGGCCGTCCGGCAGGCCGCCACCGACGAGCTGATCGAGTGGGCCGGCCGGGACGCGGCCGCCGCCAAGACCCGCCTGCTGGAGTTCGCCGACGCGATCGAGGCGACCGGTGGGGAAGCGGCCTCCATCTCGGGGCTGCTCATCCTCTTCTCGAAGCTCATGGCTGCCGCCCAGCAGATCATCATCGGCATCCTGGCGACCCTGATCGAGTGGATGATCGTCGAGTGGGCGATAGCCATGGCCGCGGCGGCGCCGACCATGGGTGGCTCGGTGGCGGCCGCCGGGGCGGCGACCGGGGTGCAGGCGACGGTGGCCACCACCCGGGCCGTGCGGGTCATGGACCGGGTCGTCCAGTTGCTGCTGCGGATCCGGGACCTGATGGCCCGGGTCCTCCCCGCGGGCCTCATGGCCAACGTCGGCAAGAGCGTGGTGCAGTTCCGGGGTTCCAGCGCCACCCTGTCGACGGCGTTCCGGATCACCGGGAGCGTCCTGCGGGATCCCGGCGGCTACCTCGGTCCCGGAGTGAACGCCGAGACGGGGCTCACGAAGTACCTGACGGCCGGCGACTCCTCAATGTCCGACCAGCAGATCGACGACGCCCTGGACGTGACGAAGTGAACCGCTGGGAGAAGATGACGCCCCCGGGGGGCTACCCGGACGCGCCCGTGGTGGCGTGGCCGGTGGGCGGGCCGGCCCCCGCACTGCCACCGGGCATGGCCGGCGTGTCGGTCCGGGTGCGGACCCGGGGGTCCGACCCGGCCACCTGGCTGCAGCTGAAGGCGGTCGGGGTGGATGACCGCCCGATGTGGCGCGGCTATGGCCGCATGGTCACCGTCGTCGAGCCGGGCGAGCACCTGGTCGAGGTACGCGGGCCGGGTTCCGCCGAGTCGGTCCGCCGGGTCAGCGTCCGTCCCGGTGAGGTCGCCGAGCTCGAGTACTTCATGCCCGCGTCGTACGGCACCGTCGAGGGGGTGCTGGCCCGGCCTCCGGTGCGCCGGCGACCGGGGCCCGGCGCCTGGGTCTTCGTGCTGCCGCTGCTCGCCGTGTCCGCGTTCCCGCTGCTCCCCGGCAAGCTGAGCCCGCCGGTGGCCGCCGCCGCGGCGGCCGGGCTGATCGCCGGGCTCGTCGGCCTGGCCCTGCTGGTGAGCCGGGGCAAGCGCGCGATCGACCGGCGCCGACGGGTGGCGGCGTCGTACGAGTCCACCGGCGACGTGCGGGACGCCGACCGAGGAATGTTCCTCGGCGACGGCGAACCGCCGGCCGGGCTGACCGACGCCGGGCGGGGGGCCCTCGTGGTCACCGGCAGCTCGGCGCAGGAGTACCGGTGGAACGGGTTGGGCGTGGTGTCCCAGCCGACGGAGGACCCGAATTCCTGGGTCCCCTGGCCGGTGCTGTCGATCGACGGCGAGCGGCGCCCGTTCTCGTGGCGGACCTGGGCCTACCGTCTCCCGCCCGGTGAGCACGAGGTGACGGTCGAGATGCGGGCGCCGGGCGGTGCGGAGGTGGCCGCGCCCGAGCCGGTACGGGTGCCCGTCCAGATCGTCGCTGGCCAGGTCAGCCGCCTGGACCTGCGGGTGAAGACCCGGACCGAGGTCCACTCGACGAAACGTGGCGCCCGGGTCCCCACCCAGGTCACCCGGTTCACCGCGACGGTCGAACCGAAGGTGCGCTGAGCGTCACGGGCGGCGACCGCCGAAGACGGCGAACCGCCACTCCTTGAAGAAGCAGTCCACGTCGGTCAGGCCAGCGTCGGTGAGCCAGCCGCACTGGTCGGCCACCGGCGCCGGCCGGTCGTGCCGCATCCGTTCCCGGGCCGCGGCGATCTCCTCGGCGTCCGAGCCCAGTTCGGTGATCCGGGCGGTCCAGACCTCGTCGTAGCGCCGGTCCAGCGCCGGGGTCGGCCCGGCGACCTGCTCGGCGTTCACGAACACCCCGCCGGGCACCAGCGCCTCGGCCGCCCGCCGGTAGAGCGCCCGCTTGCCGTCGTCGTCCAGGTGGTGGATGGCCAGGGCGGAGACCACCGCGTCGTACCGGCCGGCGGGCAGCGGGTCGGTCAGGTCGGCGAGCACCGTCCGGTGCGGCACCCCACGGGCGGCCAGGTGGCCGGTGGCCACCGCGAGCATGCCCGGCGCGGCGTCGACCAGGGTCAGCCGGACGCCGGGGACCGCCGCCGCGATCAGCAGGGAGAGCAGGCCGGTGCCCGCGCCCAGGTCCAGCACCTCCGGGGTACGCCCCGAGGCGAGCGCCGCCCGCAGCGGCGGCGCGGCGACCTCGACCGCGGTGCCGTAGAAGGCGTCGAAGCAGGGCACCAGCCGGCGCCGGGCCTCGTCGTAGACCCCCGCCACCGCGTCGAACGCGTCCGCCACACCCATCGCGCCTCCCACTATCCAAGACTGTTGTCTCACACTCTAAACCTGGCCGTCCGGTCCGTCACTCCCGTGCGGTGTGAGGCGCTCTTGACAGGACCGAAACAGACGGGACCCGGACCGGAAACCGCCCGGCGGCACGCTTTCCCGACATGACAGACGGTGCACGCGTGACAACGCGGCGGGGGACCCGGGAGGTCGCCACGCACTGCCCGTACTGCGCGCTCCAGTGCGGCATGGTGCTGCGGGAGAGCGGGCCGCGGATCGAGGTGGCCCCGCGGCCGTTCCCCACCAACCGCGGCGGCCTGTGCCAGAAGGGCTGGACCGCCGCCGACCTGCTCGACCATCCCGACCGGCTGACCAGCCCGCTGCTGCGGGACCGGCCCGGCGCGCCGCTGCGCCCGGCGAGCTGGGACGAGGCCCTCGACCGGGTGGTCGCCGGGATCCGCGCCGTCCAGGACCGGCACGGGCCGGACGCGGTGGCGGTCTTCGGCGGCGGCGGGCTGACCAACGAGAAGGCGTACGCGCTCGGCAAGTTCGCCCGGGTGGCGCTGGGTACCCGGCACATCGACTACAACGGCCGGTGGTGCATGTCCTCGGCCGCCGCGGCCGGGCTGCGCGCCTTCGGTGTCGACCGGGGGCTGCCCTTCCCCCTCGCCGACCTCGGTCGGGCGGACACCCTGCTGCTGGTCGGCGCGAACCCGGCCGAGACCATGCCGCCGCTGCTGCGCCACCTCGCCGACCAGCGCACCCGGGGCGGCCGACTGATCGTGGTCGACCCCCGGCTCACCGCAACCGCCCGGCAGGCCGACCGGCACCTGCAACCGCTGCCCGGCACCGACCTGGCGGTGGCCAACGCACTGCTGCACATCGCGCTCACCGAGGGCTGGCTCGACCGGGCGTACGTGGCCGGCCGGACCAGCGGCTTCGACGAGGTCCGGCGGACCGTGGCCGGGTACTGGCCGGCCGAGGTGGAACGCCTCTCCGGGGTGCCGGTGGCCGACCTGGAGGCCACCGCCCGCGCACTGGCCACCGTGGACCGGGCGATCATCCTCACCGCCCGGGGCGCGGAACAGCACGCCAAGGGCGTCGACACCGTCACCGCCTTCGTCAACCTCGCCCTCGCCCTCGGCCTGCCCGGCCGCCCCGGCTCCGGGTACGGCTGCCTGACCGGGCAGGGCAACGGCCAGGGCGGGCGGGAGCACGGGCAGAAGGCCGACCAGCTCCCCGGGTACCGGCGGATCGACGACCCGGCGGCCCGCGAGCACGTGGCGCGGGTCTGGGGCGTACCCGTGAGCGACCTGCCCGGACCCGGCGTGCCCGCGTACGCCCTGCTGGACGCCCTCGGCACCGCGGCCGGCCCCCGGGCGCTGCTGGTCTTCGGTTCCAACCCGGTGGTGTCCGCGCCCCGGGCGGCCCGGGTCGAGTCCCGGCTGCGCGACCTCGACCTGCTGGTGGTGGCGGACTTCCTGCGCTCCGAGACGGCCGAGCTGGCCGACGTGGTGCTGCCCGTCGCGCAGTGGGCCGAGGAGGACGGCACGATGACCAACCTGGAGGGTCGGGTGCTGCGCCGCCGCGCGCTGCGCGAACCCCCACCGGGCGTCCGCACCGACCTGGAGGTGCTCGCCGCCCTGGCCGCCCGCCTGGAAGGAGGGGATCCTTCCTATCGCCGAACGCATAACCGGGCGCCCCGGCCAACACCCGAGGCGGCGGAGCGGTTTCCGGCTGATCCGCGGGTGGTGTTCGAGGAGCTGCGGCGGGCCTCGGCCGGCGGGCCGGCGGACTACGCCGGGGTCACCTGGGAGCGGGTCGAACGGGACGAGGGCGTCTTCTGGCCCTGCCCGGACCCGGAGGGGCCGGACACGCCCCGGCTCTTCACCGAGTCCTTCCCGACGCCGGACGGGCGGGCCCGCTTCCACCCGGTGACGCACCGGCCGGCCGCCGAGGAGGTGTGCGCCGACTACCCGCTGCACTTCACCACCGGCCGGGTGCTCGCCCAGTACCAGTCCGGCACCCAGACCCGCCGGATCGACGCGCTGCGCCGGGCCGCCCCGGAGGGCTTCGTCGAGCTGCACCCGGACCTGGCCGACCGGCTCGGCGTCGCCGAGGGCGACGCGGTACGGGTGGTCTCGCGCCGGGGCGAGCTGCGCGCGCCGGCCCGGCTCAGCCCGGCGATCCGGCGGGACACCGTCTTCGCCCCGTTCCACTGGCCGGGAGCCGCCCGGGCCAACTCGGTCACCAACGACGCCGTCGACCCGGTCTCCGGGATGCCCGAGTTCAAGATCTGCGCGGTCCGGGTGGAGAAGGCATGAGGATCGTCATCGTCGGCTACGGGATGGCGGGCGCGCGGGTCGCCGCCGAACTGCACGCCCGGGGCGGGGACCGGAAGATCACCGTGCTCGGGGCGGAGCCGCACCGGGCGTACAACCGGATCATGCTGTCCACCCTGCTGGCCGGGAAGATCGGCGAGCCGGACGTGGAGCTGACCGAGGCCGCCGGGCAGGGCGTGGACGTGCGGACCGGGGTGGCGGTCACCGCGATCGACCGGGTCGCCCGGGAGGTGTGCACCGCCGACGGGGACCGGCACGGCTACGACCACCTGGTCCTCGCCACCGGCAGCCGGGCCCTGGTGCCGCCACTGCTCGGGCTCGACCCGCTGCCCGACCGGGTGATCCCGTTCCGCACGCTGGACGACTGCCGACGGATCCTCGCCGCCGCCCGGGGCGCCCGCCGCGCCCTGGTGCTCGGCGGCGGGCTGCTCGGGCTGGAGGCGGCCCGGGGACTCGCCGCCCGGGGGCTGGACGTGACCGTGGTGCACCCGACCGGGTGGCTGATGGAACGGCAGCTCGACCCGACCGCCGGGGCGGTGCTCGCCGACACCCTCGCCGGGCTCGGCGTACGGACCGCGCTGGCCGTTCCGGCGACCGGGGTGGCCGCCGACGCCGACGGGGTCCGCCTCGACCTCGCCGACGGCCGCTCGCTCCACGCCGACCTGCTGGTCCTCTCCTGCGGCGTACGCCCCGACACGGCACTGGCGGCCGCGGCCGGGCTGGCGGTGGACCGGGGCGTGGTGGTGGACGACCGGCTGCGGACCAGTGACCGGCGCATCTCGGCGATCGGCGACTGCGCCCAGCACGACGGGGAGCTGACCGGGCTGGTCGCCCCGGCCTGGGCGCAGGCCCGGGTGGTGGCGCAGGTGCTGGCCGGGAAGGACCCGCTCGCCCGGTACCGGCCCCGGCCGGTGGTGACCCGGCTCAAGGCGGCCGGCATCGACCTGGCCGCGATGGGCGACGCCACCGGCGCCACGCCGGCCGACGGCACCGTCCACGGTGGTCCGGTCGAGGAGCTCACCTTCGCCGACCCGGCCCGCGGCACGTACGCCCGGCTGCGGATCCACGACGACCGGTTGACCGGGGCCATCCTGCTCGGCGACAACCCGGCCGTCGGCACGGTGGTGCAGCTCTTCGACCGGGGGACCCCGGTGCCGGCGGACCGGCGGTCGCTGCTGCTCGGGCGGGCGTTCGGCCCCGCCCCGGCCGCTCCCGCCGCGTCTCCGGCCCTGATGCCGGACGCGGCCACGGTGTGCCAGTGCAACGACGTCCGCAAGGGCGCGCTGGTGGCGTGCTGGCGCTCCGGCGCCCGGACGGTCGAGGAGCTGTCGGCGGCCACCCGGGCCGCGACCGGCTGCGGCGGCTGCCGGGACGCGGTCGCCGGCATCGCCGACTGGCTCGCCGGGGCCGAGCCGGTGGTGTCGCGATGACCGGGCTCGGGGTGGGGCGACGGCCCGGGCGACGGAGTCCGGCGTCCGGCCGGACGGTGACGACGGCCCGGGAGCCGGGCGCTGCGGCAACGACGCCACGGCGGCCGGCCGGAGGATCCGGTGCCGGTCAGGGAAGAGATCGCGACGCGGTGGAGGTGACGCGATGAGCGATTCGGACCGCTCGGTGAAGCGGAGTGCCGGCATGAGCGGCGGCAGGTTGATCGTGGTCGGCAACGGCATGGTGGGGCGGCGCTTCGTCGAGGCGTTGCGCGCCCGGGACCACGACCGGCGCTGGCGGGTGACGGTGCTCGCCGAGGAGCGGCGTCCGGCGTACGACCGGGTGCGGCTCTCGGCCTTCTTCGACGGGGTCGGCGCGGAGGAGCTGAACCTGCACACCCCCGACGACGGGGTGGAGCTGCGGCTGGGCGAGCCGGCCCTCGGCATCGACCGGGAGCGGCGGGTGGTGCTCACCGCGGCCGGGGAGCACGCGTACGACGCGCTGGTGCTGGCCACCGGGTCGTCCGCCTTCGTCCCGCCGGTGACGGGCGCCGACCTGCCAGGAGTGTTCGTCTACCGGACGCTGGATGACCTGGCGGCGATCCGGGAGCACGCCCGGGGCCGGCGGGCCGGGGCGGTGATCGGCGGCGGCCTGCTCGGCCTGGAGGCGGCGAACGCGCTGCGCCTGCTCGGCCTCGCCACCAGCGTGGTGGAGTTCGCGCCCCGGCTGATGCCGGTGCAGGTGGACGAGGCGGGCGGGGCGATGCTCCGCCGTTACGTCGAGGAGCTGGGCGTCACCCCGTACCTCGGGGTGGCCACCACCGCGCTACGCCCCGGCCCCGACGGGGCGGTCGCCGCGCTGGAGCTCTCCGACGGCCGGACGGTCGACGCGGAGCTGGTCGTGGTGGCCGCCGGCATCCGGCCGCGGGACGAGCTCGCCCGGGCGGCGGGCCTGGCGCTCGGGCTGCGCGGCGGGGTGCTGGTCGACGCCACCTGCCGGACGGCGGACGAGCGGATCTGGGCGGTCGGCGAGTGCGCGGCGGTGGACGGCACCTGCCACGGTCTGGTGGCCCCCGGGTACGCGACCGCCGAGGTGGTCGCCGACCGGCTGCTCGGCGGGGCGGCCACCTTCCCCGGCGCGGACACCGCGACCAAGCTCAAGCTGCTCGGCGTGGACGTGGCCTCGTTCGGCGACGCGCACGGCAGCACCCCGGGCTGCCTCGACGTCACCTTCACCGACCCGGCCACCCGCACGTACGCGAAGTTGGTCCTCTCCGACGACGCGAAGACGCTGCTCGGCGGGGTGCTGGTCGGCGACGCGAGCCCGTACCCGACGCTGCGGGCGAGTGTCGGCGGGCCGCTGCCCGCTCCCCCGCTGGCCCTGCTGGCGCCGGCCGGCGGCGCGGCCGCCGGGATCGGCGCGCTGCCGGCCGCGACGCAGGTCTGCGCGTGCAACGCGGTGACCCGCGCGGAGATCGACGCGGCGATCGCCGGCGGGGCGACCGACGTGCCGGCGCTGAAGGCGTGCACCCGGGCCGGTACGAGCTGCGGCTCCTGCGTGCCGATGTTGAAGCAGCTCCTCGACGCCGCCGGGGTGCGGCAGTCCACCGCGCTCTGCGAGCACTTCGACGCCAGCCGGCAGGAGCTGTTCGACCTCGTCCGGGTCCGCGGCATCCGCACGTTCTCGCAGCTCATCGCCGAGCACGGGCGGGGACGCGGCTGCGACATCTGCAAGCCGGTGGTGGCCTCGATCCTCGCCTCACTCGGCACCGGGCACGTGCTCGACGGCGAGCAGGCGTCGCTGCAGGACACCAACGACCACTTCCTGGCCAACCTGCAACGGGACGGCAGCTACTCGGTGGTGCCCCGGATCCCGGGCGGGGAGATCACCCCGGAGAAGCTGATCGTGATCGGTGAGGTGGCCCGGGACTTCGGCCTCTACACCAAGATCACCGGCGGGCAGCGGATCGACCTGTTCGGGGCGCGGGTCGAGCAGCTCCCGCAGATCTGGCGCCGGCTGGTCGACGCCGGTTTCGAGTCCGGCCACGCGTACGGCAAGGCGCTGCGCACGGTGAAGTCCTGCGTCGGCGAGACCTGGTGCCGGTACGGGGTGCAGGACTCGGTCGGGCTGGCCGTGGCGCTGGAGCTGCGCTACCGGGGGCTGCGCGCCCCGCACAAGCTCAAGGCGGCGGTCTCCGGCTGCGCCCGGGAGTGCGCCGAGGCGCGCGGCAAGGACTTCGGCATCATCGCCACCGAGACCGGCTGGAACCTCTACCTCGGCGGCAACGGCGGCTTCCGGCCGCGGCACGCCGACCTGTTCGCCACCGATCTGCGCACCGACGAGCTGGTCACGCTGATCGACAGAGTCCTGATGTACTACATCCGCACCGCCGACCGGTTGCAGCGCACCGCCGCCTGGCTCGAGGCGATGGAGGGCGGCCTCGACCACCTGCGGTCGGTGATCGTGGACGACTCGCTCGGGCTCTGCGCCGAACTGGACGCGGCGATGGCCCGGCACGTCGCCGCGTACTCGGACGAGTGGCGGGACGTGCTGGAGGACCCGGAGCGGCTGCGCCGCTTCACCTCCTTCGTCAACGCCCCGGACGTGCCCGACCCGTCCATCGCGTTCACGGTCGAACGCGGCCAGCCGGTGCCCCCGCGCGGGACGCCACCGGGGGCCGGCGCCGACCGCCGCCGCCAGCCGGTCGCGCTCGGCCTTCCGGAGGTACGCCGATGAGCACCCTGACCATGTTGGACTGGACCGTGATCTGCCCACTGGACCGGCTGGACCCCGATCGCGGGGTGGCCGCGCTCGTCGACGGCGTGCAGGTGGCGCTCTTCCGTACCGGCAGCGAGCTGTACGCGGTCGACAACCTCGACCCGGTCGGCGGCGCGTACGTGATGTCACGGGGGATCGTGGGCTGCCGCGGTGGCCTGCCGACGCTGGCCTCCCCGCTGCACAAGCAGGTCTACGAGCTGGGGACCGGGCGATGCCTGGACCTTCCGGAGGTGGTGCTGCGGCGGCACGAGGTGCGCTGCCGGGACGGGCTGGTCGAGGTGCGGCTGCGACAGGAGGAGTGATGCGGGAGGAACTGGCCGGCTTCACCATCGGGGTCACCGCCGACCGGCGACGCGACGAGTTGGCCGCGCTGCTCCAGCGGCGCGGCGCGCGGGTGGTGCTCGCCCCCGCCCTGCGGATCGTGCCGCTGGCCGACGACACCGACCTGCGCGAGGCCACCCGGGCCTGCCTCGACCGCCCACCGGACGTGCTGATGGCCAACACCGGCATCGGGATGCGCGGCTGGCTGGAGGCGGCCGAGGGGTGGGGGCTCGCCGAGCCGCTGCACGGTGTGTTCTCCCGGTCGTACGTGGTGGCCCGGGGTCCCAAGGCGACCGGCGCGATCCGGGCCGCCGGGCTGCGCGAGCACTGGTCCCCGGCCTCGGAGAGCTGCGACGAGGTGGTCGACCACCTGGTCCGGCGCGGGGTGGCCGGCCAGGTGATCGCCCTCCAGCTGCACGGCGAGCGGCAGCCGGAGTGCACCGAGGCGCTGGAGGCGGCCGGTGCCACGGTGATCGAGGTGCCGGTCTACCGGTGGGCGCCACCGACCGACCCGGCGCCGCTGCACCGGCTGATTGACCTGGTGGCGGGGCGGATGGTCGACGCGGTCACGTTCACCTCCGCCCCGGCCGCGGAGGCGCTGCTGCGGGCGGCCGGAGACCGTACCGAGACGGTGCTCGCGGCGCTGCGGGGGGACGTGCTGGCCAGCTGCGTCGGCGCGGTCACCGCCGAGCCGCTGGTGCGGCGGGGGGTGCCGGTGAGCGCCCCGAGCCGGGCCCGGCTGGGCGCCCTGGTCCGGACGATCGTGGACGAGCTGCCGCGCCGGACGGTGACCGTACGGGCCGGCGGGCACCAGCTGACGCTGCGCGGGCACGCCGCCGTGGTGGACGGGGAACTGCGGCCGCTCGCGCCGGCTCCGATGGCCGTGCTGCGGGCGCTCGCCGCGTCGCCCGGCAGGGTGCTGTCCCGCACCGCCCTGCTGCGTACCCTGCCCCGGGGCGCGGACGAGCACGCCGTGGAGATGGCGGTCGCCCGGCTGCGGGTCGGCCTGCAAGCCCCCCGGGTGGTGCAGACCGTGGTCAAGCGCGGCTACCGCCTCCGCGTGGACTGACCGGAGCGGCGGCCGCCGACCGGAGCGGCCATCCGCTGACCGGCGCGGCGGCCGCCAACCGGACCGGCCGTCCGCGCCGATGGCCGGACCGCGGGACGGGCCGGCCGGTCAGCCGACCGACGCGGGATAGCCCCGGTCGTGCTCGGCCTGCAGCCGGAGCATGGCGTGCTCGACCACGGTCACCAGCACCTGCTTGACCGACTCGCGCTGCCGGGCGTCGCACATCACCAACGGCACGTCAGGCGAGATCGACAGCGACTCGCGGACCTCCTCCAGGTCGTACACCGGGGCGCCGTCGAACCGGTTCAGCGCCACCACGTACGGCAGGTTGCGGTTCTCGAAGTAGTCCAGCGGGGCGAAGGCGTCGCTGATCCGGCGGGTGTCCACCAGCACCGCGGCACCCACCGCACCCCGGATGATCTCGTCCCACATGAACCAGAAGCGGGTCTGGCCCGGCGTGCCGAAGAGGTAGAGGATCAGGTCCTGGGCCATGGTGATGCGGCCGAAGTCCATGGCGACCGTGGTGGTCTCCTTGCCCGGCACCTTCGACGGGTCGTCGATGCCCACCCCGGCCGCGGTCATCAGCGCCTCGGTGGTCAGCGGGGTGATCTCGGAGATGGCGCCGACCAGAGTGGTCTTGCCCACCCCGAAGCCACCCGCGATCACGATCTTCGCGGAGATGATCTCCCGGCTGCGGCTCGCCCCGGCGGGGTCATAGTTCGCGAAGTCCACTTAGCACCCTTCCCAGCAGGTTCATTCGCTCCTGGAACCCGGTCGCCGGAGCGGCAGTGTGTAGCGTCAGCAGGCCCTCGGCCACCAGGTCGGCGACCAGCACCCGGGTGACGCCCAGCGGCATCCGGGTGTACGCGGCGATCTCCGCGAGCGACTGCGCGCGGCCCTCGCAGACCAGGGCGATGCGGTACTTGTCGTGCCCGGCGAACCGCGCCTCGGCCGACTGTGTGGGCGTGCACGAGAGCACCGCCTCCAGCGCGATGTTCTGCAACGGCTCGGTGCGGCCACGGGTGACCGCGTACGGTCGCACCAGCGCCCCACGCGGATCCCGTCGTGGTTCCATCTCGCGATCACCTCCCTCCGTACGGAGCCGGTCGGCTCCCGGTCACCAGGTCACACCGATTGCCGGTCAGGACCGGACGGCATCCCGCGGCAGCGGGACCAGCGCCTGGCCGACCCGCTCCACCAGCAGCGCCATCTCGTAGCCCACCTGACCCACGTCGCAGCTGCGGGCGGCCAGCACCGCCATCGACGAACCGTCGCTGATGGACATGAGGAACAGGTATCCGCTGTCCATCTCGATGACCGTCTGGAGCACCCCGCCGGCGCTGAACATCCGCGCGGCGCCCTCGGTCAGGCTCACCACACCGGAGGTGATCGCGGCGAGCTGGTCGGCTCGATCCGCCGGCAGGTCGCGGGAGGAGGCGAGCAGCAGCCCGTCCGCGGACACCGCCACCACGTGGGCGATGCCCGCCACGCTGTCGGCGAAGTTGGTGAGCAGCCAACCCATGTCCTGCATGGCCGCTGGCCTGTTCATCGGTTCGTCTCCTTGGTCGAGGTGCTGTTCAGGTCCGCGCCGGCCGTCCGACCCCGCTGCACACCGCGGTGGTAGGCCGACAGCAGACCGCGTACTTCATCCGGCGTGCGCCGGGCACGGGACCGGCCGCCCTTCGGCTCGACGCCGCCGGGGACGAGCTGGGCCTGCGGCACGCGCTTCGGCAGGCCGGAGCGGGTGGTCCCGCCGGTGTTGGGCTCCGCGGCCTGGCTGGCCCGCGCCCAACCCTCGTCGGCCGCCGTCCGCCAGGCGCCCGGGTCGGTCGTCGGCGGCGCCGGCGGGGGTGCGGCGGCGGCCGGCGGGGTGTACGGCGGCGGCGAGGTCATCGCCGACGCCTGGGCGCCCGGGGTACGGGTGGGCAGCGGCGGCGCGGCGGCGGGCTGCGCCGGGGTGACGGGCTGCGCCGGGGCGGGTGCCGGACCGTCGTCGAACCGGGGCCGGGCGAAGATCGTGGTCTCGTCCTCGCCGTGCGAGCGGAACCAGACCGCCTCCATCTCCCGGAAGATCGGCGCCTCGGCCGGGTGGGCCACCACCGGGGCGGCGGGCGCTGGCGGGGCGGCCTCGACCGGCGGGGCCGACGCGAGCGGCTGGTAAGCCGACAGGGCCGGGTACGCCGGCGGCGGCGCCGGGGCGGGGTCGATCGGCGTGGCCGGAGCGCTGGTCGCGGCCACCTCCCCGCCCGGGATCCGCTTCGGCAGCGGGTCCAGCGCGCGGTACCCGGCGGTCGGTCCGCTCACCGCATAGCCGGCACCGGAGACCGGGGCCGCCGGGGCGGGCGGCGGCACGGGCGGCAGCGCACCCGTCGCACCGCCGACCTGCACGGCAGGGCCGGTGTCCCGCGCCTCGGCCATCGACTGCCAGCGGGCCGGCGGGGCGGGGGTCCGCCACTGGTCGGTCAGCGTCGCGGTGGTGGTCCGCCCCGCGCCGGCCAACGGGTCGGCGGCGTGCCCGACCGGGTTCAGCGGGGCCTGCTCGACGGCGAGCGGCTGGCGCGGCCGGCTCAGCGGGGCCTGGCCCCGGTTCGCCGGCAGCACTACGGCGGAGTTCGGCAGGGTCACCTGGGCGACGGTGCCGCCCTCGACGTTGCGACGCAGCTCGACCCGGATGCCGTAGCGGGCGGCGAGCCGGCTGACCACCGCCAGACCCATCAGCCGGAACGCGGCCACGTCGACCGTGGGCGGGGCCGCCAGCCGGCGGTTCAGCGAGTCCAGCTGATCGTCGCTGAGGCCGAGGCCGCGGTCCTCGACCTGGATCAGCACGTAGTCCCGGATCCGCCGGCCGTCCGCGACCACCGTGGTGTTCGGCGGCGAGAACCGGGTGGCGTTGTCGAGCAGCTCGGCGACCAGGCGGACCACGTCGTTGACCGCGTGCGCGGCGACGGAGATGTCGGTGTCGACAGTGCCGAACTCGATCCGGTTGTAGAGCTCCACCTCGGACTGGGCGGCCCGCAGCACGTCGACCAGAAGCGCGTCGTCCCGGCGCGGCACGGCCGAGTCGGCGCCCGCGAGCACCAGCAGGTTCTCGTCGTTGCGGCGCATCCGGGTGGCCAGGTGGTCCAGCTCGAAGAGCTGGGCGAGCCGCTTCGGGTCCTCCTCGCTCCGCTCGATCGCGTCCAGCTCGCCGATCATCCGGTCGACCAGGTTCTGCGAACGCCGGGCCAGGTTGAGGAACATCGCCGAGACGCTGGTCCGCAGCGCGGCCTGCTCGGCCGCCACCCGGACCGCTTCCCGGTGGACCACGTTGAAGGCCGCCGCCACCTGGCCGACCTCGTCGCGGTTGGACAGCTGGATCGGGTCCCGGACCTGCTGGACGATCTCGTCCACCCCACCGTCGCCGATGGCGTTGACGTTCTGCAGGCGGTTGACCGCGTCCGGCAGGTCGTGGTTCGCCACCGCCAGGGCGCCCTCCCGCAGCCGGCGCAACGACTCGTTGAGCGAGCGGGCGAGGACCACGGCCAGGGTCACGGCGATGACCAGGGTGAGCAGGACGATCAGGCTCTCCACGACGGCCTGCCGGATGACCGCCGACAGGACCCCGTCGGCGTCCGCGAGCAGCTGGTTCTGGAGCCGGATCTCGGCCCACCGCATCAGGTCGTTGACCGCGCC
The DNA here is from genome assembly GCF_054963695.1 of Micromonospora sp. RTBAU3-60. Lineage (NCBI taxonomy): Bacteria > Bacillati > Actinomycetota > Actinomycetes > Micromonosporales > Micromonosporaceae > Micromonospora > Micromonospora sp. RTBAU3-60. The sequence continues at coordinate 47,469 of NZ_JBUEGB010000006.1, forward strand.
GATGGCGGCGGAGGCGCCCGCCCGGCCGACCAGCGGGTTCTTGTTGTTGACCGAGCGGGACACATCGGTCGCGACCCGGTCGGCGAGCTGCACGGCGTCACCGGAGACCGTGCTGTCCACCAGGGCGCGCTGGGCCGGCTCGGCGGCCTGGGAGAAGGCGAGCAGCGCCTCCTGCTGGGCGGTCAGGGTACCGACGAAGGAGGAGAACTGCTCCTCGTCGATCTGGCCGCTGGAGAGCGCGGTGAAGACCACCGCCTGCTCCTCGGCGACCTCCGCCTTGGCGTGCGCGAACGCGGCCACGGCCCGGCGGGCGTCGGCGGTGCTCTCCGCACCGGGCTGCTGGGCGAGGGTGTCGCCGTACGCGACGAGATCGCCCAGGATGATGCCGTAGCGCAGGCTCGCCTCGGCCACCGGCATCTGCTGCCGGTCGAGTACCTCCTGGCGGGTGCCGTTCAGGGTGGCCAGGTGGTCGTCGATGACCTTGAGTCGGCTGCGGACCGAGGCCGGCACCTCGCCGAGCGCGTCCCGCTCCTCCCGGTACGCCGCGATCCGCTCGTCGGTACGCCGCACCGCGAGGTTGTAGGCGTCCGGCTTCTCATCCACCGTTACCTTGTCGTTCGCCGCGGCCAGGTACGCGGCCGCCGCCATCCGCTCCTTGTGCAGGTCCTGGCTCAGCGCGGAGACGTCGATCGACAGTGCGGTCAGCGCCCGGATCCGGGTGGCGTCGTACGCTCCCTCGCCGATCGAGACGAGTCGGATAGTTGCCAGTGCGATGACGGCGGCCACCGGAACAACCAGGATGAGCGCGAGCTTGGAACGGATCCGTGCGTCACGCAGCCGAGGCAGCCACCGTCGCCGCTTCCGCTCACCGGCGTCGGTGCTCTCGGGCAGGGTCGTAGGTCCGGTGCTCACGACATCGCCTCCGTCGTTTCTTCCACGCCTGACCCGCTGACCCGTGCCTGGTGCAGCGGCCAGCGCCACGCGCGGCACGGCCGGAATTTCATCAGAAGAGATCCGCGTTGGGAAGCGGCAGTGAGGCAGGAAACGGCCGGAGGTGACCCAACCCCTGATCCGGTCAACTATTACCTTCATTTCCTCAGGCCCCTGAACAGGGCATGTAACTCCAAGGTGGTCATTCGTATCTGCGCAGTAATTGCCGGTTATCGGCCCGTGTCCCCAGCATGTGAGACGGCCGTCCCAAACAACTCCCGGCAGCCGCGCTTGACCACGGGGCTCGGCATTGGCAAGGTTTTGCAGGCTTCGCGCACACCGTACGGCAGACCAATCCCGTTTTTCCACTGAGGACGGACAAGCGGCGGTGATCGGGCGTGCGCCCACCGCCGCACCTGGAGGACTGAGTTGAGCCCCATCCGCTCCGCGAGCATCGCGGCGCTCGCATCGGCCGTGCTGGCCACCACGCTCACCGGCTGCCAGTTCGGCGGGGAGCAGCAGGACACCAGCCCCATCGTGGTCGCGGCGGACCTCGAGCTTTCCGGCGCCTCCGCGCCGCTCGGCAAGGTCTACCAACGGGCGCTGGAACTGAAGGTGGAGCAGTTGAACTCCTCCGGCGCGCTCGGCGGTCGAAAGATCGAGCTCAAAGTGAAGGACAACCGCTCGGACGCCGCCGAATCGTTGCGCAACATCAACGATTTCGCCAATGACTCACGGGTCACCGCCGTCATCATGGGCGGTTGCAACGAATGTGCGGTCGGCGCCGCCCGGACCATCGGTGACAAGCGCATTCCGACCATCGCGCTGGCGTCCGCCGGTGCCGTCACCCAGCCGGTTGCCGAACGCAAGTACGTCTTCAAGCTGGCCCCGAACGCCGCCGACAGCGCCGCCGCGCTCACCACCGAGCTGGCCCGGAAGGGCATCCGCAAGGTGGGCGTGCTGCACGGCGCCGACGAGTACGGCCAGGAGGGGCTGGCCGCGCTGAAGGGCGAGTTCGGCAAGGCCGGCATCCGGCTGCTCCGCGCCGAGGCGGTACGCCCCACCGACACCGACGTCAGCGGCCAGGTGTCGCAGCTGGTGGCGAAGAGGCCGCAGGCGCTGATCATCTGGACCCCGCCCGAGCAGGCCTCGCTCGCGGCCAGCGCCGCCCGAGAGAACCGCTTCGGCGGGCCGCTCTTCCTCGACGCGGCGGCGGCGGGCGACCTGTTCCTCGGCACCTCGGCCGCGACGGAGCAGGCGACGCTGATCTTCACCCAGACCATGGTGATCGACGACGTCATCGCCACCACTCCGGCCAAGGCGGCCCGGCGGCAGTGGTTCCAGGACTACACCGCCCACTTCGGCGGCTACCACGGCTTCTCCTCGTTCGCCGCCGACGCCGTGCAGCTCATCGCGGACGCCGAGCTGCGCTCCGGCGGCGATCCCGGGAAGGTGAACCGGGACGCCCTGCGCGACGTCCTGGAGACCTCGCAGCTCGACGGCCTCTCCGGCCCGATCCGGATGACCCCCGACAACCACTCCGGGCTGATGCCGCAGGCGTTGACGACGCTGGTGGCGCGTGGGGGTCGCTGGCGGCTTGCCGGCTAGCCTCTGGTTGCGCTCCGGGTGTGGCCCGACCACAACCGGCTCCGGGCGGTCAGGCTTGATCCCTGCGCCGGTTGCGGTCGGGCCACACCGTCGATGGTTCCGCGCCGTCCACCCCGCTTGGTCGATCTCGGGGTCCACGGTCGACGCCGGGTCCATTGTCGACGGGATTACCTCGCCGTTTCGGGTTACCTCGCTGAGGTGGTGGCCTTGACCCAGGGGAGGGCCAGGCGTTCGAGGAGGGTCAGGGCGGAGTAGAGCAGGATGCTCATCAGCGCCACCAGCACGATCGCCGCCCACGCCGTCGCGGTCTCGCCGACGCCGTTGTACTGCAGGATCTGCTGGCCCAGCCCGGCCTGGTCCGAGTAGAACTCCCCGATCACGGCGCCGATCGCGGCGAGCGGCATTGCGACCTTCAACCCGACGAAGATCTGCGGCAGCGCGGCCGGGAAGCGCACCTTGCGGAACGCCTGCCACCACGATGCGTTCAGCGAGCGGGCCAGGTCGGCCATATCGGTCGGGGTGGTGGTCAGGCCGGTCGCGGTGGACAGCACGATCGGGAAGAAGCAGAGCAGGAACACCATGGTCAGGATGGGTTTCTGCCCCCAGCCCACGGCGACCACGAGCAGCGGCCCGAAGGCGATCTTCGGCACCGCGTTGACCGCCACCAGCAGCGGTGCGAACATCCGCTCCACCCGGCGGGAGGCGGCCAGGGCCATCCCGATCAGCACGCCGGCGGCCGACGAGAGCAGGAAGCCGAGCAGGGTTGTCCAGGTGGTGAGCCCCAGCGCCGGCAGCAGCACGTGGGCCGACCCGGTCAGTCCACGCCACACCGATTGTGGCGGGGGCAGCAGCACCGGGTGGACCAGGTGCAGGCCCGAGGTGACCAACCACCAGGCCGCCACCGTGATCACCAGCCCGAGTACCGGCAGCAGCACCGCAGCCGGACGTACGCCCGCCCGGCGCGGGACGGGCGGGGCCTGCGCCGGCGGCTGCGGCGCCGGTGTCCCGGGGTTGCTCTCGGTCAACTGCGTCAAGGTGTGCTCCTCTCTCGGCCGGCCAGACGACCGGCACGCGAAGGGGGTGCGCCCCGCCGAAACCCCGGCGGGCCGCACCCCCGTAGTCCGAGCCGGCCGGTCAGGCCTTCGGCGCGAGGTTGAAGTCGATGATCTGGTCGGGGGTCAGGTTCTGCTTGAGCGCGCCCGCGCCCTGGAGCAGCGCGATGGACTTGGCCACCCGGCCGCTGTCCAGCGTGCCGATCGCGGTGCCGGAGTTGCTGGACCGGACGTACGCGGCCATCAGCTCCAGCTCGGCGGCGGCCGCGGCCGGGTTGGTCGCCGGCACGTTCTTCTTCAGGATGTCCGCCGCCTCCTTCGGGTTCGCCAGGCTGTACTCGAGGCCCTTGAGCAGCGCCGCGACGAAGCGCTTGACCATCTCCGGCTTCTCCTTGGCGATCTTGCTGGAGGTGATCAGCGCGTTGCCGTAGAGGTCCTGCATAACGTTGCTGTAGGGCAGCACGACCGGCGTCTTCTTGGTCACCGCCGCGACGGTCGGCTGGCCGACCACGAACTGGCCGATGGCGTCCACCTTGCCGGAGGCGAGATCGCCGATCAGCGCGGCCGCTTGACCGGAAACAAACTCGACCTTGCTGGCGTCGATGCCGGCCAGCTGGGCGTACGTCGGGAAGAGCAGGCGCACGACGGAGCCGTCGGTGTCGGCGACCCGCTTGCCCTCGAGGTCCTTCGGCGTGGCGATGTTCTTGCCGTCGACCGAGACGATGGCGGCCATGGTGCGCTGCTGGATCGCCGCCACCGCGACGAAGTCCTTGGCCTGGCCGTTGCCCATCTGGAGGATGCCGCCGGTCAGGTCGATCGGGCCGAAGTCGGCCTGGCCGCCGGTGATGACCTTGATGACATCGCCACTGCCCTGGCCCGGCTTGATCTCGACGTCGAAGCCGGCCTCCTTGAAGAAGCCCTTCTCCTTCGCCACCCAGGCGTACGAGTCACGGCCGAAGTTGCCGAACGAGGTGAGGTAGGTCACCTTCTCCAGGGCGCCGCCAGCCGCGTTCTTGCTGCCCTCGGACTTGTCCGAGTCGCCGCTGCAACCGGCGACGAGGGCGAGGGCGGTGGCCAGCGCGGCGGCGGCGACCGTACGGGTCAGCCTTCTCATCTATGCACCATGTCCTTTCCGACCAGGTCATATCCGCCTGGGCGGGTCGTGGTTCGACGGTGCCGGCAGGAGGGGACAACCGACCGGTCCGTCGGGAGGGGACTATTCGCGGGCAACAGCGTACGAGAAGGTGGTTGAGCAGCGGCGGGCGTCCGGGTTGCGGAACGGAAAAGAAGTTGCCTGACGGAAAGCGGACTGACGTCCACCCCGGACGGTGCTATGTCACGCCGATCCCGCTACGCTAGCCCGGCTCGTGTTCGCGACGTGGAAGGGAGCCGGCGGGAGATGATCCGACTGTCCGGGGTGTCCCGCACCTTCGACGGCCGCTCGGGGCGGGTCGAGGCGCTGCGCGGCATCGACCTCGACGTCGCCGAGGGCGAGTTCGTCGCCATCCTCGGCCGCTCCGGTTGCGGCAAGTCGACGCTGCTCCGCATGATCGCCGGCCTGCTCCCGGTCACCGCGGGCGAGCTCACCGTGGCCGGTACGCCGATCACGAAACCCCGCCGGGATATCGCCATGCTCTTCCAGCGGCCCGCGCTGCTGCCCTGGCGCTCGGTGTTGGACAACGTCCTGCTGCCGGTGGAGATGTTCGGCTGGAGCCGGGCCAAGCACCGTGACCGGGCCCGCGAGCTGCTGGAGATGGCCGGGCTCGGCGGCTTCGAGAAGCGCCTGCCCCACGAGCTCTCCGGCGGCATGCAGCAGCGGGTCTCGCTGTGCCGGTCGCTGATCGGCGAACCGCGCGTGATGCTCATGGACGAGCCCTTCTCGGCGCTCGACGCGCTCACCCGGGAGGAGCTCTCCGGCGAACTCCAGCGGGTGCACATGGAGACGAAGGCCACCATCGTCTTCGTCACCCACTCGATCGACGAGGCGGTGCTGCTCGCCGACCGGGTGGTCGTGCTCAGCCCGCGCCCCGGCCGGATCCGCAAGGTGGTCGAGGTGGACGTGCCCCGGCCGCGTACCCTCGGCCGGCACGCGCACCTGGCCGACGTGGCCCGGATCAGCGCCGACCTGCACGAGCTGCTGATGGAGCGGGACGCGCCCGACGTGCCCGCGCAGCCGGAGCCGGTCGGGACGGCACGGCAGTGACCATGCGCGTGTCGGTGTTCACCGAGCCACACCGCGGGGCCAACTACGACGACCAGCTCCGGTTCGCCCGGCGGGTGGAGGAGACCGGCTTCGAGGGCTTCCTCCGGGCCGACCACTACCGGTCCATGGGCGACGACCCGGGGCTGCCCGGCCCCACGGACGCCTGGCTGACGCTGGCCGCGCTGGCCCGGGAGACCTCCCGGATCCGGCTCGGCACGCTGGTCACCTCGGCGACCTTCCGGCTGCCCGGGCCGCTGGCCGTGATGGTCGCCCAGGTCGACCAGATGAGCGGTGGCCGGGTCGAGCTGGGCATCGGCGCCGGCTGGTACGAGCGGGAGCACACCGCCTACGGCATTCCGTTCCCCGCCGTCACCGAGCGGTTCGACCGGCTGGCCGAGCAGCTGGAGATCATCACCGGGCTGTGGCGCACCCCGGCGGGCGAGACCTTCAGCTTCGCCGGCGACCACTACCAGCTCATCGACGCGCCCGCGCTGCCCAAGCCGGTGCAGCGGCCCGGCCCGCCGGTGATCGTCGGTGGGCGGGGCCCCAAGCGCACCCCCGAGCTGGCCGCCCGGTACGCCGACGAGTTCAACCTGCCGTTCAAGACCGTCGCCGAGACGGCCGCCGCGTACGACCGGGTACGCGAGGCGTGCGACCGGACCGGGCGCGCCGAGTCGGGGCGGCCGCCGCTGGTGCTCTCCGCCGGGGTGGTGGTGGCCATCGGCCGTACCGACGCCGAGGCGCAGCGCCGGGCCGCGCCGCTGCACGTGAAGAGCGCCCTCCCCCCGGAGGACCCGGTGATCGGCTCCCCCGCCCAGCTCGTCGACCGGCTCGGCGAGTTCGCCGCCGTCGGCGCCACCCGGGTGCACCTGCGCCTGATCGACTTCGACGACCTCGACCACCTGGAGCTCATCGCCGCCGAGGTGCTCCCCCAACTGGACGGAACCCTTTGACCGACCTCTCCGCCGACCTCGAACTCGGCCCGGTGGGCCAGGAGATCGTCTTCGAGAACGACAAGGTGCGCGTCTGGCACATCCGCCTGGAGCCGGGTGAGCGGCAGCCGCTGCACCGGCACGACCACCCGTACCTGGTGGTCGCGATCCAGGGCGCGAAGAACGTGGTGCAGACGATCGACGGCACCACGATCGACGCCGACGAACCGACCGGCGGGGTGGTCTACCGCGACCCCGGCGCCGTGCACATGCTGACCAACGTCGGCGACACCACCTACCTGGCCCGGCTGGTCGAGCTGAAGTAACCACGCCGACACCGGCTCGCCGCCACAGAGTGGTAAGTGGCGATCGACCCCACCTGGCCGTAACGTGCCGGACATGGCCTTTCGGACGTGGGGCAGGCTGCTGCTCACGGCGCTCGTGGTGAGCCTGCTGGCCGGGGCCGGCCAGCTTGGCGTCGCGTACGGGTTCGGCGTCGTGCGCCTCAACGGCGCGTTCATCGACGGCTCGGTCAACCGGTGGCCCGCCCAGCTTGCCTGGGTCGCCTGGTTCGCGGCGATCGCCGCGGTGACCGGTGCCGTCCTCACCCAACGGTTCGCCCGACGGGACGGGCTGCCCGGCGGCACCAGCGAACAGCTCGCCGTCGCTGGCGCCGCCGCGCTGGGCGCGACCGTCGTCGCACCGCTGTGCATGCAGCCGGCCCGCGCGGCCGAACTCGGCGGCACCGTCGAGCCGGTGTGGGCGGTCGGCGTCTGCGCGATCCTCGGCGCGGTGGTCGGGGCCGGCGCCGCGATCGCCGTCCTGCTCAAGCCGCCGCTGGGCTGGAACATCGCGCTGAGCGCGGTGATCGTCTGGCTGCTCGCGCTGGTCTCCGCCGCACCGTCGGTCGCCTCGGCCGGGCCGCTGCTGAGCGTACGCCTCGGGGTCCTCGAACCGTCCTGGCTGGACCCCGCGCCGGCGCAACGCCTGGCCGCGCTGATCATGCCCACGGTGGCCCTGCTGGCCGGCGCGGCGGTCGGGGCGGTGGCCCGCCAGCGCGGGCACTCGCCGCTCATCGGCGGGGCGGCCGGGGCGGCCGGACCGGTCCTGCTGGCCTTCGCGTACCTGACCGCCGGCCCCGGCGACGCGACCGACCGCTACCAGCTCGCCCCCTACTACGGGGCGCTGGTCGCGGTCGCCGCCGGCGCGCTCGGCTCGACCGCCACCACGGTGCTGCGCCGGACGGTCGCCGAGACCGAGACCGCCGCGATCGAGCCCACCGACATCCTCCAGCCCCTGCCGTCGTCGCCCGCCACCCCCGGCGACCCGGACCCCGCCGCCGACCCGGCCGCCGGTTCCCTGACGGCCACTGGTTCCCTGACGGCCACTGGTTCCCTGACGGCCGCCGGTCCCCTGGCGGCTGAAGAGGGCAGCTCTAGCGAACCGGACCGTCCCGACGTTGGGCCCGAGGCGAGCCCTCGGGGTGCCGGTGCCGCCAGGCCCGCCCACTGGGACTGGCCGGTGCCCGCCGGCCTCACGCCGGCCCCCCGGGCGGCCCTTCCGCCCCGGACGGTCTCCGACCGCAGCCGCTCCGCGGACCGTCCCGCCATCGAGCTCACCGGCGGCGGCGACCACGCAACCCGTGAGCACGCCGCTCTCGCTGACCGCACACCGTCCGCCCTGCCCACCACCTCCGCCGACCGCAGCGGTTCCGGCACGGACACCGCCTCCGCCGATCACACCGACTCCATCGAGCACACCGCCGCCACCAAGCGTGGCTCCGTCGACGAACGCAGCTCCGTCGGCGAGCGCAGTTCCGCCGACGAGCGCAGCTCCGCCGACGAGCCGGCCTCGGCGGCCGAGCCCCCCGGCGGCGGTTCCGCCGACCAGCCGGCCTCCGCGGCCGAGGCCGACCCCGGCGGATCGGAGCAGGATGGCCGCCCGGTCGGCGACGCCGGCGGCGAGGAGCCCGTCGTCGCGCGCGACGCCGAGGACGTGATGCGGAACCTCCGGGCCCCGGGGCTGCTGCCCCCGACGCGGCGCACCTCCGCCATCGACGTGCTCGCCGCCGGCCACCCGGCCCCGCAACCACCCGCCGAGCCGCAGGTAGCGACCACCGCCGCTCCGGCTTCAGTTCCGGCTCCGGCTTCAGCCCCTGCTCCTGCTTCGGCTCCGGCTTCGGCTTCGGCTTCGGCTTCGGAGATGCTTCCGGAGCTGGTGCCGTCGCCAGCACCGGACGTCGCGGCGTCGGCGGTCGCGGACGCGGCACCGCGTGCCGAGGCGCCGGTCACGGCAGAGCCCCACGACGGCACGGCGCTCGGGAAGCAGCCCACGACGCCGGCCACCGCTCCGCCGGCCCAGCCGAACGGCGAGACCCCGGCGCGGGCGGGCCGATCCGACTCGGCGACGCCGGGCCCCGTCGCGCGGCCGGCCGCCGGCCGCCGGTCTCGCCGGCAACCGCCGCCCGCGCCAGAGCCGATCCCGGCCGAGGCGGACAACGCCCGGCTGGACGGAGCCGGGACGAGCACCAGGCGACCGGCGGTGGACGCGACCGCGCCGGCCCAGGTTCGGCGCGACCGGACCGACGCAGCCGCATCGGCGAGCGCGCCGACGAACCCTGCGGCGGAGGCGGCGGCCGGTGCGGGCGAGCCGGGCTCGACCAGCACCCGCCCGGGCAGCCGCTCCAGGCGCGGACGCAAGACTCGCACCAGTCAGGCCACCGCGACGGCTCCGGCCGAGCCGACCGACACGGCGAACCCGGTCGCGGCGACCCCCACCGGGGCGACCCCGACCGAAGCGACGCCGGTCCCGGCGGCCCCGACCAAAACGACGCCGCCCCAGACAAGCCCGGCCCAGACAAGCCCGGCCCAGGCGACCCGGGGCCAGGCGACCCGGGGCCAGGCGACCCGGGGTCAGGCGACGCAGCCGACCGCTCAACCGAGCGCGGACAGGCTGCCGCCGTCCCAGGGAACGCCAGCCCACGCGACCCTGGCCCGGCCGGCCGGTGACCAGGTCGCCCCTGACCAGGCGACGTCGGACCAGGCGACGTCGGACCAAGCGGCCCCGACCCGGACCACCCGGATCGTAGCGATCCCGGCCGAGGCAGCCCCGGCCCCGGCGACCCCGATCGAGGCGTCCCGGCCCCCGGCTGCTCCGACCGAGGCGCCTCAGGTCCCGGCGGCGCCGGTGGAGGCGACCCCGGCCGACGCCGCCGCGCCCACGGTCGACGTACCGGAACGCTCGGGGCCCCCGGCGACTCCGCCGGCCCCCCGGACGGCCGGCGATTTCGACGGCAGGACCAGCGGCCGGACCTCGCCGTTCGGCGCTGGGCCGGCCGACGCCACGGCGAACCCCACGACCGGCGACGGTGGACGGCGGACTCCCAGCTACTACTTCTCCGACGACGAGCCCGCCGACCTGCCCAGCTCGGTCAACCCGCCGGCCTCGCCGCGTCCGCGCTTCCCGATCTTCGGGGACGTGACGGACCAGCTGGGCGGCGATCGGCCGACCGGGCCGGCGACACCCCCGCCCAGCCCGCCGGCCGCAGCCGCGCCCGCGCCGAGCCAACCGGTCGCGTCCGTGCCGAGCCAACCGCTCGCCCCACGGGACACCACCGGACCTGGCCCGGACAGCGAAGCGACCAGCGGCACGACGGATACTCCGGACCGGGCGGCGGCCGAGCCGGCCCGGGTCGAGCCGATGCCGCGTCCCCGTCACCGGGCCCTGCCGGACCTGGGTCGGGACGCCCGGTGGGACGCCTTCGCCAACGCCCGGCGGGCGAACCCCGTCCTCCCGAACGCCCCGCAGGCCGGCGGCCGGCACGCCGAGGCCGCAGGCCGGTCCGCGGCGGAGCTGGCCGAGGACCCAGGGGACGCGAAGTCGAAGCTCCGGGGCCTGTTCCGGCGCAACCGGGCCAAGAGCGGACCGGCTGACACCGCCCGCGAGCCTGAGTCGCTGGCGGCGCAGGACGAGGAGTACGTCGACTGGGTCGCCGGACTCGCCTCTGACTCCGACGGGCAGGACATCGCATCGCTGCGCGGCGGCCGCCACCACCGCGACTGACCCCCGGGCCGGGCCGACCAGGTGGCCGGCCCGGTCCGGGGATGTTCAGGCCAGCGGCAGATAGACCCGGGAACCGGACGACTGAAACTCGGCGGACTTGTCCCGCATGCCCCGCGCCGCGTAGTCCGCCAGCTCCTGAGTGATCTTCATGGAGCAGAACTTCGGCCCGCACATCGAGCAGAAGTGCGCCGTCTTCGCCGGCTGGGCGGGGAGCGTCGCGTCGTGGTACGACCGCGCGGTCTCCGGGTCGAGCGCGAGGTTGAACTGGTCCTCCCAGCGGAACTCGAACCGGGCCTTCGACAGCGCGTCGTCCCAGGCCTGCGCCCCGGGGTGCCCCTTGGCCAGGTCCGCCGCGTGCGCCGCGATCTTGTACGCGATCACGCCCGCCTTCACGTCGTCCCGGTCCGGTAGCCCGAGGTGCTCCTTCGGTGTGACGTAGCAGAGCATCGCAGTGCCGAACATGCCGATCATCGCGGCGCCGATGGCCGAGGTGATGTGGTCGTACGCGGGCGCGATGTCGGTGGTCAGCGGGCCGAGGGTGTAGAACGGCGCCTCGTGGCACCACTCCTGCTGGAGATCCACGTTCTCCTTGATCTTGTGCATCGGCACGTGCCCCGGGCCCTCGATCATCACCTGGACGTCGTACTCCCAGGCGATCTTCGTCAGCTCGCCGAGGGTCCGCAGCTCGGCGAACTGCGCCTCGTCGTTGGCGTCCGCGATGGAGCCGGGGCGCAGCCCGTCGCCGAGGGAGAACGTCACGTCGTAGCGGGCGAGGATCTCGCACAGCTCGCGGAAGTTGGTGTAGAGGAAGTTCTCCTCGTGGTGCGCCAGGCACCACGCGGCCATGATCGAACCACCCCGGGAGACGATGCCGGTCACCCGGTCCACGGCCAACGGCACGTACGGCAGCAGCACCCCGGCGTGCACCGTCATGTAGTCGACGCCCTGCTCGGCCTGCTCGATCACCGTCTCGCGGAACACCTCCCAGCTCAGCTGCACCGGGTCGCCGCCGACCTTCTCCAGCGCCTGGTAGATCGGCACGGTCCCGATCGGCACCGGCGCGTTGCGCACGATCGCCTCGCGGGTCTCGTGGATCCGCTTCCCAGTGGACAGGTCCATCACGGTGTCCGCGCCCCAGCGGGTGGCCCAGGTCAGCTTCTCCACCTCCTCGGCGATCGACGAGGTCACCGCGGAGGTGCCGATGTTGGCGTTCACCTTCACCAGGAAGGCCTTGCCGATGATCGCCGGCTCGCACTCCGGGTGGTTGACGTTGAGCGGCAGCACCGCCCGCCCGGCGGCGATCTCGTCCCGGACGAACTCCGGCGGCACGCCCTCCCGGATCGCCACGAACTCCATCTCCGGCGTGACCAGCCCGGCCCGCGCGTACGCGAGCTGGGTCGGTCGCTTCCCGTCGACGCCGGCCAGCGGGGTGCCCGCGCCGCGCACCGGGGCGACGTCCCCGCGTTCGGCGATCCACGGTCCGCGCAGTGGCGGCAGCCCCACCGCCGGGTCCGATCCCGGCCCGGAGGTGTCGTAGAGCCGTACCGGCGGGTTGTCCCCGGTCAGCGCCACCTCGGCGAACGGCACCCGGATGTTCGGGCGTGCCCCCGCCACGTAGATCTTGCGTCGTGCCTGCATGGCAGCCTCCTGTCGGCTCAGACGGACCAACCGAAGTGGTCCAGCGGGCCGGATCCCGCACCCAGTTCCCAGTCCCGCGCGCCGGCCAGCGCGCGGGCGACGTACTCCTTGGCGGCGGTGACCGCGACCGGCACCGGATCCCCCGCCGCCAGCCGGACGGCGATCGCCGCCGAGAACGAACAGCCGGTGCCGTGGTGGTGCCGGGTGACCACCCGGCACCCGCGAAGCAGCGTGGTCGCCCCGCCGCCGGCCAGCACGTCCACCGACCCACCCGCCGCGTCCACGTCGCCGCCGGTCACCACCACGTGCGCCGGCCCGGTCGCCGCGAGGGCCTCGGCCGCCGCGACCATCTCCTCGACCGTGGTCACCGGGCGTCCGGTGAGGGCCGCGGCCTCCGCGCAGTTCGGCGTCGCCACCTCGGCGTACGGCAGCAGCCGCTGCACCGCCTCCACCACGCCGAGCCGGTGTCCACTGGTGGCGACCAGCACCGGGTCGACGACGAGCCGGGGCAGCCGGCCCGCCTCCGCCGCCTCGGCGATCGCGTCGGCGACCGCCGGGGTGCCGAGCATGCCGGTCTTGACCGCGCGGACGTCGAAGTCGCCGAGCACGCTGTCGAGCTGGTCCCGGACGGTCTGCGGGGGCAGCGGCAGGACCGCGTCGACGCCCCTGGTGTTCTGCGCGGTGATCGCGGTGATGACGCTGGTGCCGTACGCGCCGAGGGCGGCGAAGACCTTGAGGTCGGCCTGGATGCCGGCGCCGGCGCCGGCGTCGGATCCGGCGATGGTGAGTAGGGTCCTCGGCGTCACTGTCTCCCCCTGGTTGCTCTCGGAGGCTGCTGCGGGCTGCGATTCCTCGCTGTTGGGGGCTGCGGCCGACCGTGCCCACTCCGGGCGGTCAGGCTTGATCCCTCCGTGGGCACGGTCGGCCGCAGCCCTCTCGTGGGGGCCTCCGTCGGGGTGTGCCGGCTTTGCGGCACGGGGGTGACCGCCTCGCGAAGGTTCCCGGTCAGCCGGGTGACCGCCTGGTGGAAGCTCTCGGTCAGCGTGGTGGCTGCCTCGGTGGGGTTCTCGGCGCGCATGATCGCGCCGAGCACGGCCACCCCTGCGGCTCCTGCCTCGACGCACGCCTCGACCTGCTCCGGCGTCTCGATGCCACCCAATGCCAGCGTCGGCACCGGACTGAGCTGCGCCAACGTGGCGAACCCGCGCGTTTTCAGGGGTGGGCCGTAGCCGGGTTTGGTCTTTGTGGGGAAGACCGGGGACAGCGTCACGTAGTCCTCTGTGGTGAGTCGGCGCAGCTCCTGCTCGTCGTGGCAGGAGCGGCCGACCAGGCCGACGGGCGGCGGTGGGTACGGGCCGGCGGCGGGCAGGTGCACAGCGTCGCCGCCGAGCGGGTCCGGCCCAGCCACGATCAGGGTGCCTCCGACGTCGGCGAGGATCGCCCGCAGCTCGGCGGCGAGGGCGGCACGCTCGGCGCGTGGCAGGTCCTTCTCCCGCAGCACCACCCACCACACTCCCCCGCTCACGGCCGCTGCGATCACCTCGGGCAGCGGCCCCCGCGCCACCCGCCGGTCCGTCAGCACCACGAGACCGGACGGCGCGGCGCTCGACGAGATCTTGGAAGAATCCGGCCCCTCCAGGGGCCCTCTCCTATCAAGAAACTGGTGACCAGCGGCAACCCGCGCGGTCACAGGTCCGGCCGTCCCTCGTCCGAGGTGGACGCGAGGGCGTGGAAGCGGCGGGCGATCCGTCCCGCCCCGTATGCGAGCCGCCCGGCCTGGACCGCGTACCGCATGGCGGTGGCCATCGCCACCGGGTCGGCGGCCCGGGTCACCGCGCTGGCCAGCAGCACCGCGTCGCAGCCCAGCTCCATGGCGAGCGCGGCGTCCGAGGCGGTGCCGATGCCGGCGTCGAGGATCACCGGCACGTCCACGCTCTGCCGGATCAGCCGGATGTGGTGCGGGTTGCCCACCCCCAGGCCGGAGCCGATCGGCGCACCGGCCGGCATCACCGCCGCGCAGCCCACGTCGGCCAGCCGCCGGGCCAGGACCGGATCGTCCGAGGTGTACGGCAGCACGGTGAACCCGTCCGCCACCAGCTCCTCGGCGGCGCGCAGCAGCTCCACCCCGTCGGGCAGCAGCGTCCGCTCGTCGCCGATCACCTCCAGCTTCACCCAGTCGGTGTCGAACGCCTCCCGCGCCAGGTGAGCCACCTTCACCGCCTCCGACGCGGTGTGGCAGCCGGCCGTGTTCGGCAGCACCCGTACGCCGCACCGGTCGAGCAGGTCGAGCACGCCGCCCGCGGTGCCCGGGGCGGTGTCCACCCGGCGCAGCGCCACGGTGACCAGCTCGGTGCCGGAGGCGCGGATCGCCTGTTCCAGCACGTGCAGGTTGGCGGCGCCGCCGGTGCCGAGGATGAGCCGGGAGCCGAACGCCGTCCCGCCGATCTCGAGGGCCATGCCGCTCACCCGCCCTGCGCGGCGCTGAGCACCTCGACCCGGTCGCCGTCGCGCAGGGTGGTCGCGGACCATCCGCCGCGCGGCACGACCTCGCCGTTGACCGCGACCGCCAGGCCGCGCCGCTGGTCGGTGACCTCCCGGACCACGTCGGCCACGGTCGCTTCGCCGGGCACCGTCCGCCCGGCACCGTTGACGATCAGTTCCACCTGCGCTCCTCCTCGGGTACGAAGCGGTCCGGGGTGAACGGGGCGAGCGGCGGATCCGGCTCGCCGGTGACGATCAGCTCGGTGACCAGGTCGGCGGTGACCGGGGTGAGCACGATGCCGTGCCGGTGGTGGCCGGTGGCCACGAGCACGCCCGGCCGGCCGGGCAGCGACCCGATGATCGGCGCGTTGTCCGGCGTACCGGGGCGCAGCCCGGCGGACGCCTCGACCAGGTCGTACTCGGCCAGCTCGGGGACCAGGTCGACGGCGGCGCGGAGCATCCGGAGCACCGCGCCGGCGGTCACCTCGGTGTCGGCGCGCTCCTCGACGGTCGCCCCGACCACCACCTCGCCGCTGTCCCGGGGCACCAGATAGATCGACTCGCCGTCGGCGTACCCCCGGATCACGTGCCGGAAGCCCGGCGCGCCGCGGCCGGGCGCGCGGAGCCGGAGCACCTGCCCCTTCACCGGCCGCACCGGCAGCCCGGTGAGCGCAGCCGCGCCGCAGCCGGCGGCGACCACGGTGACCCGGGCGTCCACGTCGGAGAGTCGGGCGACCGGGGCGGGGTGCAGCGCGGCGCCGGCCCGTTCGGCTGCCGCCCACAGCGCGGGCACCAGCCGGCGCGGGTCGACCTGATGGTCGCCGGGCGCGACCGCGCCGCCGCGCACCCGGGGGGCCAGCGCCGGCTCCCGGTCCCGCAGCGCCGAGGGGCGCAGTTGCGTGATCGGCAGGCCCAGCCCCTGCTGGTACGCCCAGAGCCGGCGCGCCTCGGCCAGGTCGTCGGCGGTCAGCCCGACCACCAGCGTACCGTCGGTGCGGTACCCGACGTCGGCGCCGGCGGCCTCGGCGAGCTCGGCGGCGAAGGCCGGCCAGCGGGCGGCGGAGTCGGCGAGCAGCGCGGTCAGCTCGTGCTCCCCGAAGTACGCCTCGGCCACCGGCGACAGCATCCCGGCCGCCACGTGCGAGGCCCCGGAGCCCGGTGCCGGATCGTGGACGACCACCCGCAGCCCGCGCTGCGCGCACCGCCACGCGATCGACAGCCCGACCGGTCCCGCCCCCACGACGGCGACGTCCACAAGCGAGGGTCCCCGGTTGACGCCGCCGGTAGCGGAGGATCCCCTGCTCAACACGCCAGCGCCCCGAGCAGCTCGGCCGTCGCCCGAGCGGGATCGGCCGCCCCCGACAGCGCCCCGACCACCGCCACCCCGTACGCCCCGGCGGCGCGCAGCGTCGGCGCGCTCGCGGCGGTCACCCCGCCGATGGCGATCACCGGCACGTCCACTGCCTCGGCGACCGCGCGTACGCCGGCGGGGCCGATCGGGTCGGGCAGCCCGGCCTTAGTGGTGGTGGCGTGGCAGGGGCCCAGGCCCAGGTAGCTGGCCCCGGCGGCGACGGCCGCCGCGGCGGTCCCCGGTTCCCGCGCGGTGGCGCCGAGCACGGCGGCCGAGCCGAGCACCTGGCGGGCGGCTGCCACGGGCAGGTCGTCCGCGCCGACGTGACCGCCGGCCGCGCCCACCGCGAGCGCCACGTGCAGCCGGTCGTTGACCAGACAGGTCGCGCCGTACGGCCGGCACAGCGCGACCACCCGGCGGGCCAGATCGTACGCCTCCCGGTCGGTGGCGTCGTCCGTCACCCGGACCTGGACGACCAGTTCGGCGCGGGCGACCGGCAGAGCGGCGCGCAGCACGGCGAGCGGGTCCCGCCCCGGCCGGGTGTCGGTGATGAGATGCAGACGTCCCAGGGACGACACGGCAACACTCCTCCCTGCGCCGGCATTACCCGGATCAGGTTCAACGGTCGGGGGCTGCAGCCCCCCTCTCAGCCCGGTGCACCGGGCTCCCGTGGGTCACTTGCGGCCTACCGTACGACGTCCGCCCGGATCCGCCAAGGGCGGGTGACACTTCCCACCAGCCGTCCCGGCTGAACGACAGGAACAACAGGTGATCGTCCACTCACGACACGCTGTCCGAATGCGCAGGACATCCCTCCCCACGTCAGGGGAGGCGATTCCCCCTCAAGCGGGAACATCAGCAGCCCCCGGGACTGTAAAAAAATATTCGGAACTCAAAGTTCTCGGTCTCGCGAAGGACAGAGTCTGTGCCAAGAACAGTGACGAAGCGTGCGGTTCAGGTCGCGGCGGCCCTGGCGGTCGGAGGAGCGACCATCGCGTTCAGCGCATCGCCGGCCCTTGCCGGTACGTACGTCGGCCCCGTTTACACCACTGACGACAACCCGGGCGGCAAGGCCCACTTCAATGACGTCGGCGAGTATTTCAACGCCTGCGACATCCAGTCCGACGGCAAGCGGGCGGTGGCCATCTTGCGGTGGACCTCTGGCGGGTACTCGCACTACCGAGAGGTGCAGGACGCGGACGGGGCGAACAACGGCTGTGTGCTCTACCCGTATGACATCGAGATCCCCGAGGGCACCTCGATCTCCCTGACCGCATGCCTGCGGGACGGCGCGAACGGAACCCCTGTGTTCTGTAGGACCGAATACGGAACTGCGTGACCGTACCGTTGCCTACGGCACTAGCTGATTAGGGCGGCACCGGCGGCCTGGCCCCAAGCAGCACCGCTGTCCCGGCACCGTCGATGCGGCGCCGGGACAGCGAGTGAGTGGGTCAGAGGATGGCGCCGAGGGCGGCCAGGTCCTCGTCGGTGGGCTGCCAGCTTCCCGCCTCGGCGTTGGCGCGTACCTGCTCGGGCGTGGTCGCGCCGGCGATCACCGAGGTCACCGCGGGGCGGGCGGCGAGCCCGCCGATGGCCACCTGGAGCATCGAGATCCCGCGCTCCGCGGCGTACGCCTCGATCGCCTCGATGGTGTCCCAGTCCGCCGCGGCCAGCCGCTCGGCGTACCGGCCGCCGCCGGAGAGCCGGCTGCCGGCGGGTGGGGTCTCGCCCCGGTGGTACTTGCCGGTGAGCAGGCCGTTGGCCAGCGGGAAGAACGGCAGCATGCCCAAGCCGAACCGCTCACACGCCGGGATGACCTCAGCCTCGACGGAGCGTTCCAGCAGGCTGTAGTGGTTCTGCGCGGAGATGAAGCGGGTGCGGCCCTGGGACGACGCGGTCCAGTCGGCGTCGGCGATCTGCCAGCCGGCGAAGTTCGAGTTGCCGAGGTAGCGGACCTTGCCGGCGCGGACCAGGTCGTCCAGCGCCGCGAGTGTCTCGTCGATCGGGGTGTCCGGGTCGGGTTCGTGCATCTGGTACAGGTCGATGTGGTCGGTGCCGAGCCGGCGCAGCGACGCCTCGACGGCGCGCGCGATGTAGCGGCGGGCGCCCCGGGCACCGAAGTCCGGTCCGTTCAGGCCGTGCATGTCCATGCCGAACTTGGTGGCGACCACCACGTCGTCGCGGTGGCCCTTGAGCGCCTGCCCGAGCAGTTCCTCGGAGCCGCCCTGCGGTTCGCCGTAGATGTCGGCGGTGTCGAAGAAGTTGATCCCGGCGTCGAGCGCGGCCTCGACCACCGCCCGGGTGCCGTCGAGGTCGAGCTTGCGGCCGAAGTTGTTGCAGCCGACGCCGACCACGGACACCACGAGCCCGGAGTCGCCCAGCCGGCGGTACGTCATCTCACTCACGAGATCCACCCTATGCCCAGGCGCGGACCAGCATCCGGGTGAGTCGTTCATGCCATCAAGTCCGTAGCGGCGCGGCATCCTCCTGCCACCGGTCCCGACACACCGGCATCGGTCCGCCGCCGCCCGGCCCGCTCAGCCGAGCACGTCGGCGACCAGCCGCCGCGCGGCCGCCAGGGTCCGTGCCAGCTCCTCCGGGGTACGACCGACCTCAGCGAGCAGCCCGTACGCCCGGGACACGAAGTCGGGCGGCGCATCGGGCAGCCGGCCGGCCGAGGCGATCATGCCCTTCTCGTTGATCAGCCACCGCCCGGCCCGGCCGTGCAGCGCCTGGACTAGCACCCCGACCGCCCGGAACAGGCAGCCCGCCACGTACGCACTGTCCCCGGCGGCGGCACCCTTGGCCGCCCCGTCGAACAGGAAACCCGCCTCCCACCCGCCGGCCACCAGGGCCTTCCCCAGCGCGGGCGGGTACGCCTGCGTCTCCGACCGCAGCGCGGTCAGCTCCCCGGTCGGGTCGCCGAGCACCCGGCCCAACGCCACCTCGCCTGCGTACGCGTGCGAGTAGAAGCCGAGCGGGTGCCCGGCCTGCACGCCCACCGTGTAGCGGCCGGCCCGGCAGTCCGCCCAGACGTCGTGCACCCGGTCGAGGTCGCGGTAGATCCAGTCCACGGCCACCCCGCCGACGCGCAGCCAGCCACCGCCGTCGACCCACGGCCCCCAGCCGCCCGGCGCGGTGAGCTGCACCTCGGCGTCGGCGACGGAGGCGGCGACGGCCCGCAGCCCGGCCACGTCGAGCCGGCCCCGGTAGTAGAGCCCCAGGTCCCAGTCGGAGTCGGGCCGGTGCTCGCCCCGGGCCCGGCTGCCGCCCAACGCCACCGCGACCACCCCGTCGACCGCGCAGAGCCGCTCGACCAGTTCGCCGTCGATCATCCGACGTCCCAGACCGGCTCCGGGGTCTCCACCACCTCGCCGTCGCCGCGAAACAGCACGAACCGCTCGAAGGAGCGGGTGAACCACCGGTCGTGGGTCACCGCGATCACCGTCCCCTCGAAGGCGGCCAGTCCCGCTTCGAGCGCCTCGGCGGAGGCCAGGTCGAGGTTGTCGGTCGGCTCGTCGAGCAGCAGCAGGGTCGCGCCGGAGAGTTCCAGCAGCAACACCAGGAAGCGGGCCTGCTGGCCCCCGGAGAGGGTGCCGAAGCGCTGGTCGCCCTGCCCGGCCAGCTCATACCGGGACAGCGCCGCCATCGCCGCGTGCCGGTCCATCCCGGCCCGGTGCTCGTCGCCCCGCCAGAGGATGTCGACCAGCGTCTTCTCCATCAACTCCGGGCGGTCGTGGGTCTGCGAGAAGTGGCCGGGCCGGACCCGGGCGCCGAGGCGTACCACCCCGCCGTGGGCGACGGGCGCGAGCGCCGCCGCGCCGTCGACCGGGCTGTTGGCCGGGTCCGGGTCGGTGCCGCCGCGGGCCAGCAGGCGGAGGAAGTGCGACTTGCCCGTCCCGTTCGCGCCCAGCACGGCGACCCGGTCGCCGTACCAGAGCTCCAGGTCGAAGGGGTAGGTCAGGCCGTCGAGCTCGAGCTGCTCGGCGATCACCGCGCGCTTGCCGGTGCGCCCGCCGGTCAGCCGCATCCGGATGTCCTGGTCCTTCGGGGGTACGGGCGGGGGCCCGGCCTCCTCGAACTTGCGCAACCGGGTCTGCGCGGCCTGGTAGCGCGAGGCCATCCCGTCGTTGTACGCGGCCTTCTGCTTGTACATCAGCATCAGCTCGCGCAGCTTCTGGTGCTCCTCGTCCCAGCGCCTGCGCAGCTCGTCGAGGCGGGCGTGCCGGGCCACCCGCGCCTCGTGCCAGCTGGCGAAGCCGCTCGGGTGCACCCAGGCGCTGCCGCCCTCGACGGCGACCACCCGGTCGGCGGTCTGCGCCAGCAGCTCGCGGTCGTGCGAGACGTAGAGCACCGACTTGCCGGACTCACGCAGCCGCGCCTCCAGCCACCGTTTGCCCGGTACATCGAGGAAGTTGTCCGGCTCGTCGAGGAGGAGCACCTCGTCGGTGCCCCGGAGCAGCAGTTCGAGGGCGAAGCGCTTCTGCTGGCCGCCGGAGAGGGTCCGCACCGGACGGTCCCGGGCGGCGTCCCACGGCAGGTCGAGGACGATGGTGGCGACGGTGTCGAAGAGCACCTCGGCGTCGTACCCGCCGACCTCGCCCCAGGCGGCGAGCGCGTCCGCGTACGCGAGCTGGGCCTTGCCGGCGGCGCTGCTGTACTTGCCGCGGACCTCGGCCGCCCGCATGGCCGCCTCGGTCTCGGCGAGGCGGTGGCCGGCGTCGCGCAGCGCCGGCGGGGCGAGCGAGAGCGCCAGGTCGGCGAGGGTCGAGTCGTCCCCGATCATGCCGATGAACTGCCGCATCACGCCGAGGCCGCCGGAGCGGGCGATCGCGCCGGTCTTTACCGGCAGGTCGCCGGCGACCATCCGGAGCAGCGTGGTCTTGCCGGCGCCGTTGGGCCCGACCAGGGCCACCTTGGCGCCCTCACCGACCCGGAACGACACCTCGGCGAAGAGCTCCCGGCCGTCCGGGAGCAAGTGACCGACCCCTGCCACGTCCACGTATCCCACGCGGGCATCCTGCCCGAGAGGCCGGCCTGAACGACACTCGATTACCGGGTGACCCGCAGTACCCGGTAGCCCTTCTGGCTGGCGTGCCGCTCGACCTGCCAGCCCTGCTCGACCAGCCAGCGCTGCAGCGAGTCGCCGCCGAGGTGCCGGGCGACGACCAGCCAAGCCGCCCCGTCCGGGGCGAGCCGGGGCAGCCAGCGCCGCAGCAGCTCGTGCAGTTCCGACTTGCCGATCCGGATCGGCGGGTTGGACCAGATCTCGGCGAAGGAGAGGTCGGCCGGCACCTCGTCCGGCGCCGCCACCCGGACCCGGTCGGCGGCGCCCACCCGGGCGGCGTTGCCGGCGGTGAGCTCACGGGCCCGCTCGTTGACGTCGACCGCCCAGACCGTGGCGGAAGGCACGCTGGTGGCGAGTACGCAGGTGATCGGCCCGAATCCGCAGCCGAGGTCGAGCAGCGGTCCGGTGGCAGCGGCGCTCGGCAGCTCGGCCTTGCGCAGCAGGACGGCGGTGCCGGGGTCGAGCCGGTCGGCGGAGAAGACCCCGCCGGCCGAGGCGAGGGTGTAGTCGCGCCCGGCGACGGAGAACTCGACCTCACGCGGCTGGGCGGCGGTCGTGGGTTCAGCGGTGAAGTAGTGGTCGCCGGTCACGTCGGGCATTGTCGCACCGGCCCGGGACGGTGCCGTCGACGGTGTTCCGGGCATGCAGCGCCAGCCAGGTGCCCGAGGCGGGCGAAAAAGAGATGCGACACCACTTCGCTTGATTTCCCCGAAATTACCCTCGAAAGGGACAATGGGCCCTAGGGTAACGCACATGGTGTATCGGTACGAGTCCGATGAGGACGCCTTCCTGGAGTTCCCGAGGCCCGGGTCGGACCCGTCCGTACCCGGGACACCGCCACCGCCGGGTCCCTCGCCGTCCCGCTTCCCCACCCCGTCGCTGCCCCCGCCGGTGCGGCGCACCCGGCCACCCGTCGACGTCGACCCCGCTCCCACGCCCGCCCCGGTGCCGGCCCGGTCCGGCTCCGCTCGGGCGGTCGTCTCCCGGGACACCGTGCCGCAGCCGCCGTCCGCCGCCGCACCGCACCGGCCCGAGCCGCCACCTGCGGCCACCGCCGCGCCGCGCCCACCCGCGGCGGCTCCGGAGGCCCCGGTCGCCGCTACGGTCGACGAGCTGGACCTGTCCGAGCCCCGCCAGGTCGACCGCAAGCGCGGCGGCGGCCGGACCTGGCAGGTGCTGATCGGCGGTGCCGCCGTGCTGGTGCTGCTCGCGCTCTGCGGCCTGGCCGTCGCCGCCCTGCTCCAGGACCGGACCGGCACGCCGACGGCCGGTCAGCAGACCGGGCAGCCGGCGGTGGAGCAGTCGGCCGTGGCCGACGGGAAGGACCTGGACTCCCGAGACACCGACCAGTCGGCGCTCACCGCCAAGGAGGTCTTCCCGGGGCGGCAGCTGGTGGTCACCAGCGGCCAGCCGGCCTACCAGGTGCTCAAGTCGCAGTCCAGCGGCAGCTGCGCGGTGGCGGCGACCGGCGAGATCGCGGACCTGCTGGTCCGCCTCGGCTGCAACCAGGTGGTCCGGGCGACCCTCCGCTCCCCCGACGGGGACTACCTGCTCACCGCCGGCCTGTTCAACCTGACCGACGTGGCCAGCGCCCAGCGGGCCCGGGACCGGATGCGGCAGCTGCTCGACGAGCGCCAGGGCCGGCTGCAGGGCATGTCCGTCGACGCCAGCACCGAGGCCGTCGCCAAGGGCGCCGCCCGGGTCGGCTGGCAGGTACGCGGCCACTACCTCGCCTACTGCGTGGTCACCCGCGCCGACGGGCAGCGGATCAGCTCCACCGACGCCAAGGCGCGCGACATCCTGTACGACATGATCGAGGTCCACCTGAACCGCGGCGTGCTGGAGCGCCGGGCGAACGGCGGGGTGGCCAGCCAGCCCACCCAGCCGCAGACCGACGACACCGCCGGCCAGGACGGGACCACCCAGCGGAACACCCGGAACAACTGACCGACGACAGCGGCGGCCCGTCGTCCCACCGGGAACGGCGGGCCGTACGACGTCCGGGCGGCGGTGCCGGCGGGACGGTCAGCCCTCGACGGCCGGGACCCGGAGCCGGCGGGTGAGGTCGGCGCGGCGCGCGTACTCGGCGGGGTCGTCCGGGTAACCGACGGCGACCAGGGTCAGCCCGTGCGCCGGGGCCACCGACACCTCGCTGGACCGTTCCCGGCGGGTCAGCAGGCTGGCCGGCCACTCGACCGGCCGGCGGCCGTCCCCGGCCACCAGCATGGCGCCGACCAGGCTGCGCACCATCGCCTGGCAGAACGCGTCGGCCTGCACCGTGGCGACCAGGATCCCGTCCGGGTCGCGCCGCCAGTCCAGCCGGGTCACCTCGCGCAGCGTGGTGGCGTTCTCCTTGCGCCGGCAGTACGCGGCGAAGTCGTGCTCCCCCACCAGGCCGGCGGCGGCGGCGTTCAGCGCCGCCAGGTCGAGCGGCTTCGGCCAGGACAGGGTGTCGGTGCGGCGCAGCGGCTCGGCACCCCAGGGTGCGTCCGTGACCCGGTACTCGTAGCGGCGGAAGGTGGCCGAGAAGCGGGCGTCGAAGTCGGCCGGCACCTCGGTCATGGCGCGTACCCGCACGTCGGGCGGGAGCAGCCGGGCCAGGCGGCGCAGCAGGCTCCCCTCGTGCTGCCGCCACACGGCGGTCGGCAGGTCGAGGTGGCAGACCTGCCCGGTGGCGTGCACGCCGGCGTCGGTGCGGCCGGCCACGGTCAACCCGGTCGCGGTGCCCGCGCCGAGGACCAGGTCCAGCGTTTCGACGAGCACCCCGGCGACCGTACGCCGGGTGGGCTGGGCGGCCCAGCCGGAGAAGTCGGTGCCGTCGTACGAGACGTCCAGCCGCAGCCGGGTCCGCTCGTCCACCTCGTACCTCCCGTTGACGGCGTCGGGCCCGGCACCCCAGTGAGGGATGCCGGGCCCGACGATGCTGCCTCTGCTCAGGCCTTGTTCTCGTTGGCCTCGTCGCTGTCCTCGCGGGCGGCGGCGGTGTCACCGGAGACGTGCACCGGCGGCTCGGAGTCCTGGTCGGCCGGGGCCGGGCTCTCCTCGGCCGGGGCCAGGGCCTCGACCTTGTCCTGCTGCGCGGCCTTGCGGGCGGCGGTCTTCTTGTTCGCCTTCGGCTCGGCGACCTGAAGCTCCTCCACCAGCTCGATGATCGCCATCGGAGCGGCGTCACCCTTGCGCGGGCCGGTCTTCACGATCCGGGTGTAGCCACCGTTGCGGTTGGCGTACCGGGGCGCGATCTGGTCGAACAGGGTGTAGACCACGTCCTTGTCCTTGACGACGGCCAGCACCCGCCGACGCGAGGCGAGGTCGCCCCGCTTGGCCTTGGTGATCAGCTGCTCGGCCAGCGGACGCAGCCGCCGGGCCTTCGTCTCGGTGGTCTGGATCTTGCCGTGCTGGAACAGCGAGGTGGCCAGGTTGGCCAGCATCAGCCGCTCGTGCGCGGGGCTGCCGCCGAGGCGGGGGCCCTTGGTGGGCGTGGGCATTGTTGGTGCTCCTCAGATGTGGCGGCAGCCGGACTTAGAGCTGCTCGGTCTCGCGGTAGTCGTCGGTGTCGTAGTCGGCCTCGCCGAAGGCGTCCACGACGTGCGCCGGGTCGAAGTTCGGGGCGGAGTCCTTCAGCCCCAGGCCCATCCCGGCGAGCTTCATCTTGACCTCGTCGATCGACTTCTGACCGAAGTTCCGGATGTCGAGGAGGTCCGCCTCGGTACGCCCGATCAGCTCACCAACGGAGTTGATGCCCTCGCGCTTGAGGCAGTTGTAGGAGCGGACGGTGAGGTCCAGCTCCTCGATCGGCAGAGCCAGGTCGGCCGCCAGCTGGGCGTCC
The DNA here is from genome assembly GCF_054963695.1 of Micromonospora sp. RTBAU3-60. NCBI lineage: Bacteria > Bacillati > Actinomycetota > Actinomycetes > Micromonosporales > Micromonosporaceae > Micromonospora > Micromonospora sp. RTBAU3-60. Next base: position 72,620 of record NZ_JBUEGB010000006.1, read on the forward strand.
TGCGGGGACGGCCCGATGTCGATGCCCTCGGCGGTCTCGTCGAGCTCCCGGGCCAGCCCGAACAGCTCCACCAGCGTCGAGCCGGCCGAGGCCAGCGCGGTACGCGGGCCCATCGACGGCTTGGTCTCGACGTCGATGATCAGCCGGTCGAAGTCGGTCCGCTGCTCGACACGGGTCGCCTCGACCCGGTAGGTCACCTTGAGCACCGGCGAGTAGATCGAGTCGACCGGGATCCGGCCGATCTCCGCGCCCGCCTGCTTGTTCTGCGCCGCCGTGACGTAGCCACGACCCCGCTCGACGGTCAGCTCCATGTCGAGCCGGCCCTTGCCGTTGAGGGTGGCGAGCTTCAGGTCCGGGTTGTGCACCGAGACACCGGCCGGGGGCTGGATGTCACCGGCGGTCACGTCGCCCGGGCCCTGCTTGCGCAGGTACATGCTGACCGGCTCGTCGTGCTCGGAGCTGACGCAGAGCTCCTTGATGTTCATGACGAGCTCGACCACGTCCTCCTTGACCCCGGGGATCGTGGTGAACTCGTGCAGGACACCGTCGATCTTGATCGAGGTCACCGCCGCACCCGGGATGGACGACAGCAGCGTGCGCCGCAGCGAGTTGCCCAGGGTGTAGCCGAAGCCAGGCTCCAGCGGCTCGATGGTGAACCGGGACCGGGTCTCGTTGATCGACTCTTCGGAGAGAGACGGTCGCTGGCTGATGAGCATCTTTTCTCTTCTCTTCCGGGGCGCCCGCTATATGACGCCCACGACACAAACTGTTCCGGTGGCCCGCCCCGGAGGGCGGGCCACCGCAACGAGCCCTTACTTGGAGTAGAGCTCGACGATCAGCTGCTCCTGGACCTGGGTGTCGATCACCTGGCGGGCCGGGAGCGAGTGCACGAGGATCTTCAGCTGGCTCGGGATGGCCTCCAGCCACGCCGGGACGGTCCGCGAGCCGGCCTCACCCTGCGCCACCAGGAACGGGGTGAGTTCCTTGCTCTTCGCACGCACCTCGACGATGTCGTGCTCCTTGACCCGGTACGACGGGATGTCGACCTTCTTGCCGTTCACCGTGAAGTGACCGTGCTTGACCAGCTGACGGGCCATGTCCCGGGACTTGGCGTAGCCGGCCCGGTAGACCACGTTGTCCAGCCGCGACTCGAGGATCTGCAGGAGGACCTCACCGGTCTTGGCCTGCTTGCCCACGGCCTCCTCGTAGTAACCGCGGAACTGCTTCTCCAGCACGCCGTAGACCCGGCGAGCCTTCTGCTTCTCACGGAGCTGGAGCAGGTACTCCGTCTCCTTGGTGCGGCCGCGGCCGTGCTGCCCGGGCGGGAACGGCCGGGACTCGAACGGGCACTTCGGGCCATCGCACTTGCTGCCCTTGAGGAACAGCTTCATCTTCTCCCGCCGGCAACGGCGGCAGTCAGCACCGGTGTAACGAGCCATCTCTCTCTAACCTCTCAGACCCGGCGACGCTTCGGCGGACGGCACCCGTTGTGCGGCTGCGGGGTGACGTCGGAGATCTGACCGACCTCGAGGCCCACGGCCTGCAGCGAGCGGATGGCGGTCTCCCGGCCGGAGCCGGGTCCCTTGACGAACACGTCGACCTTGCGCATGCCGTGCTCCATGGCCCGACGCGCGGCGGCCTCGGCGGCCAGCTGCGCGGCGAACGGAGTCGACTTGCGGGAGCCCTTGAAGCCCACCTGGCCGGCGGAGGCCCAGGAGATGACCGCACCGGTCGGGTCCGTGATGGACACGATGGTGTTGTTGAAGGTGCTCTTGATGTGCGCCTGCCCGTGGGCGACGTTCTTGCGTTCCTTGCGCCGGACCTTCTTGACGGCGGCTCCGGCACGAGCCTTCGGTGGCATAAGTCTGTGCGCTCCTAGTTACTTCTTGCCGGGCTTCTTCTTGCCGGCCACGGTCCGCTTCGGGCCCTTTCGGGTCCGCGCGTTGGTCTTGGTCCGCTGGCCACGGACGGGCAGGCCCCGGCGGTGCCGGATACCGGCGTAGCAGCCGATCTCGACCTTGCGGCGGATGTCAGCGGCGACCTCGCGGCGAAGGTCACCTTCAACCTGGTAGTTGGCCTCGATGTGGTCGCGGAGCTGCACGAGCTCCTCGTCCGTGAGGTCCCGAGCGCGCTTGTCCGGCGAGATACCGGTGGCGGCGAGCGTCTCCAGGGCACGGGTGCGACCGACCCCGAAGATGTAGGTGAGCGCGATCTCCATCCGCTTGTCGCGGGGGAGGTCCACGCCGACTAGACGTGCCATGTGCGGGCGTACTCCTCGTGATGTTGTGGCGGAGGTGTGGACCCGTCCCACCCCGCTACCGACCGTCCCTGTCCTTCCGGCGTCACGCGCCGGCGACCGGGATCGGTCGCTGCCCGAGCGGGCCCCGGCCTCCGACCGGGGGTCAACCACGAGGGAGTACGCGCTGCGTACGGCTCGCGGCTGGGACGAGCATGTGCTGTGTTGTCTGGATCTGCGGCCCGGACCGATCCGACCGGCCGTCACGACCGGTGGGACTGGTTCAGCCCTGGCGCTGCTTGTGGCGCGGGTCCTGGCAGATGACCATGACCCGGCCGTGCCGGCGGATCACCCGGCACTTGTTGCAGATCCTCTTGACGCTCGGCTTGACCTTCACGGTTGCCTTACTTCCCATCTGGCCCGGAGGCGCGACGAGGCGCGACGCCGGACGTCGAAGACGGACACGGGGACGTCCCGGCCGTCGTCAGGCTTACTTGTAGCGGTAGACGATGCGCCCGCGGGTCAGGTCGTACGGCGAGAGTTCGACGACGACCCGGTCCTCCGGCAGGATGCGGATGTAGTGCTGCCGCATCTTGCCGCTGATGTGAGCCAGCACCTTGTGGCCGTTCGCGAGCTCCACGCGGAACATGGCGTTCGGCAGGGGCTCGATGACCCGACCCTCGATCTCGATGGCTCCGTCTTTTTTCGGCATGTCCTCCGCTGTCCTGACGTCGGTTGCTCCGGACGGCCCACAACGTCTTACACGGGTGAACTGATCAAAATCAGGAAACCCGCGCCAGCCGCGGCTCCAGCTCCCACCGAAGCGCGGGGTGGGCATGCCGGAGTGGACGCTGTGCGCCGATCAGAAAGTGTACGCCCGCCTGCGCGCCGCCGCCAAACCGGCCGCGCATCCGACCACCGGCCGGGGAAATTCGTCAAGCCACGCCGACCTGGCGTGACGCCGGCCACACCGCTGCCGCGCGGCGGCGGCTGCCGCTACCGATCCCCCGCGTCGCCCGCCTGCCGCCGGGCCTCCCGGCGGGCCCGGCGCCGCTCCCGGCGCCCCGCCGCGCGGCGGGGCTCGCCGGTGGCCAGGCCGCCCGCGGTACGCATCAGCAGCACGGCACCCCACGGGACGAGCGCCCAGACCGGCCAGTAGAAGACCAGTTCCCCCGAGCCGAGGCAGGAGAGCAGCCAGACCGCGGTCAGGATCGCCGCCACCCGCAGCCAGGGCAGCCACGCTTCGATCAACCACCGGGTCGAGCTGGCGGCCGGCACCGGCGGCTCCGCGGACACCGGGGCGGGCTCGGGGCCGCGCTGCACGGGCGCCAGGGCCGACCGGTCCGCCGGCGGGGGCCCGGGCAGGTCCGCCAGCACCGCCGCCAGGTCGCCGTAGGTCTTCGCGCCGTAGGCCCGCCCCAGTCGTTCGTCGTACTCGTGCAGGTTGAGCCGGCCCTCCTCCAGGGCCACCCGGAGCCGCTCCGCCGTGGCCTCACGGTCGGCGTCGGCCGCCCGCATCCCGCTCCGCCCGTCCATGACGGTAAGCATGACATCGGCACGCCAGTTGCCGGAAACGCCCTTTCCGGGCGACCGACCCTGGCCGGCGACGAGCAGGCCGCAACATCGGGGACGAACCTCCCAGCCGTCGCCCTACGAACTTGATGACGCAAACGGATCGGCCTGGTTCGAGTGCCGGCACGGAGCCTCCGGATCGCCGCTGCCAGGCCGGCACCAGGCCCGGCGGGGTGGAGGCCGCCTCCGGCGCCGGGCGTCGACGCCGGGCGTCGGGCGTCGGGCGTCGGGCGTCGGGCGTCGGGCGTCGGGCGTCGGGCGTCGAATCGTCTACGACATCAAGTTCGTAGCGACGCGCAAGGCATGCCTGGATCGGTGCTGACCGAGGCGGTGGTGACGCCGTGGCTGCCGGCCGGCGCGCCTCCGGGACACCCGCGCCGAGGATCGGCCGCCGGGCCGGACGGGCCGGTCAGATCGCTGGGGAGTCCGCCGGCTGGCGGGCGGTGACCAGGTCACCGAGCCGGGCCCGGCCGCCGTCCTCGGCGGTCAGCACCCACACACCGTCGTCCAGCAGGGCCATCGAGTGCTCGACGTGCGCCGCCACCGACCCGTCCCGGGTGACCACGGTCCAGCCGTCCGCCTGCTCGACCGTACGCGGCGAGCCCATGGTGATCATCGGCTCGATCGCCAGCGCCATGCCGGGCACCAGCCGGGGGCCCTTGCCCGGGCGTCCGTGGTTGAGCACGTGCGGGTCCTGGTGCATCTCGGTGCCGATGCCGTGCCCGCCGTACCCGTCGACAATGCCGTACCGGCCGGCCTTGCGGACCGCGTGCTCCACCGCGTGGGAGATGTCGGTGAGCCGGCCCTTCCCGCCGGCCGCGCCGCGGGCGGCGGCGGCGATGCCGGCCCACATCGCGTCCTCGGCCACGGCGGCCATCCTCAGCAGGGCCGGGTCGGCCTCGCCCACGCCGACCGTGATCGCCGCGTCGCCGTGCCATCCGTTGAGCACCGCACCGCAGTCGATCGAGATCAGGTCGCCCTCGCGGAGCACCTGCTTCGAGGACGGGATGGCGTGCACCACCTGCTCGTTGACCGAGGAGCAGATCGACGCCGGGTAGCCGTGGTAGCCCTTGAACGATGGAACGGCGCCGGCCTCCCGGATGGTGGCCTCGGCGATCGCGTCGAGGTCGGCCGTGCTCACACCGGGGGCGACCGCCTCCCGCATCCGACGCAGCGCGCGAGCGACCACCAGACCGGCGGCCCGCATCATCTCGATCTGGTCGGGGGTCTTCAGCTGGATGTCCAGCTGGGGACGACGCATGGGGGCGTTACCTTTCGTTGCGCGGAACAGCGGGGCACGTCGCACGTACCCCGCTGTTCGCACTCTATCCGCCGGAGGCCGGCGGGACGTCAGCCGCCGTAGGAACGGAGGGCGTCGATGGCGCGGACGGTGACGTCCTCCACCGGCCCGGTCGCGTCGATGCCGACGAGCTTGCCCTGGGCGCCGTAGTAGTCGACCAGCGGCGCGGTCTTCTCGGCGTACTCCCGGAGCCGGGCGGCGATGGTCTCCGGCTTGTCGTCGTCCCGCTGGAACAGCTCGGCGCCGCAGCGGTCGCAGATTCCCTCACGCGTGGTGGCGTCGAACTCGACGTGCCAGATCTTGCCGCAGCCCCGGCAGGTGCGCCGGCCGGAGAGCCGCCGGATCACCTCGTCGTCGTCGACGACCAGTTCCAGCACCAGGTCCAGCGCGGTGCCGAGGTCGGCGAGGAGCTTGTCCAGCGCGGCGGCCTGCGGGGTGGTACGCGGGAAGCCGTCGAGCAGGAAGCCCTCACTGGCGTCCGGCTCGGCGAGCCGGTCCCGCACCATGTTGATGGTGACCTCGTCCGGGACCAGCTTGCCGGCGTCCATGTATCGCTTCGCCTCGACGCCCAGCGGCGTGCCCTGGGAGACGTTCGCCCGGAAGATGTCCCCGGTCGAGATCTTCGGCACCGACAGGTGAGCGGCGATGAACTCCGCCTGTGTGCCCTTGCCCGCGCCCGGCGGGCCAACCAGAACGAGTCGCATCTACCGCAGGAACCCTTCGTAGTTCCGCTGCATGAGTTGGCTCTCGATCTGCTTCACGGTCTCCAGACCGACGCCGACCATGATGAGCACAGCGGTGCCGCCGAACGGGAAGTTCTGGAACTGCTGGTTGTCGAGCCAGATGAAGAAGAAGTTCGGCAGGATCGCGATGATGCCCAGGTAGAGCGCACCCGGCAGGGTGATCCGGCTGAGGATGAAGTCGAGGTACTCGGCGGTCGGCTTGCCGGGGCGGATGCCCGGCACGAAGCCGCCGTATTTCTTCATGTTGTCCGCGACCTCGGTCGGGTTGAACGTGATCGACACGTAGAAGTACGTGAAGAAGATGATCAGCAGGAAGTAGATCGCGATGTGCTCCGGCGCGCTCGCCTTCACGATGTGGTTCTGGATCCAGGCCTGGGTCTTGCCCGGGTTGGTCTGGTCGAAGAACTGGAGCGCGAGCTGCGGCAGGTAGAGCAGCGACGAGGCGAAGATGACCGGGATGACGCCGGCCTGGTTCACCTTCAGCGGGATGTAGGTGGAGGTGCCGCCGTACATCCGCCGGCCGATCATGCGCTTGGCGTACTGCACCGGGATCCGGCGCTGGGCCTGCTCGATGAAGGTGACCGCGGTGATGACCAGCAGGACCAGGGCGATGACGAGGAGGAACATCCCCCAGCCCTTGGTGGTCTTGATCTTCCAGCCCTCGCTGGGCAGCCGGGCGGCGATCGAGGTGAAGATCAGGACGGACATGCCGTTGCCGACGCCGCGGTCGGTGATCAGCTCGCCGAGCCACATCACCACGCCGGTGCCGGCGGTCATGGTCATGACCAGGATGCCCAGGGTCAGCCAGTCCGGGATGCCGGTGTCCCGCGGGACGATCGGCCACTGGTCGCAGCGGTTCTGGAAGAGCTGCCCGGAGCGGGCCAGCGCCACGAACGCCGAGGACTGGAGGATGCCCAGACCCAGCGTCAGATAGCGGGTGTACTGGGTGATCTTCGCCTGGCCGGCCTGACCCTCCTTGCGGAGCTGCTCCAGCCGCGGGATGACCACGGTCAGCAGCTGCAGGATGATCGACGCGGTGATGTAGGGCATGATGCCCAGCGCGAAGACCGAGAGCTGGAGCAGCGCGCCACCGCTGAAGAGGTCCAGCAGGTTCAGCACGCCGGTGCCGCCGCCCTGGATGGCGTCGAGGCACTTCTGCACGTTGCCGTACGAGACGCCGGGGCTGGGCAGGGTGGCGCCGAGCCGGTAGACCGCGATGATGCCTACTGTGAACAGCAGCTTCTTGCGCAGGTCAGGCGTTCGGAACGCACTGAGAAAGGCGGACAGCAACTTCTTCCTCCTGCGCGACGCGGGCCGCCGGTGATCACTGGCGGAGCGGGGTGGGTGCCGGGCGAGTGCCCGATATCCATAGCTGGGATGGGACTCTAACAGCCCGATCCCGGTCGGGGCAGATGTGCCCGGCTACATAAAACGAATCCGATGTTACCCGGCGCACATTCGCCAGGTAGACCGTGGCGCCCGCCCAGTCACGCGGAACTGAGCGGGCGCCATGTGTCGTGCCTTACAGCTCGGTGACCGAGCCACCGGCAGCGGCGATCTTCTCCTTGGCCGACGCGCTGAACGCGTGCGCCGACACCTGGAGCGCCACTCCGCCGAGGTCGCCGGTGCCGAGCACCTTGACCGGCTGGCCCTTGCGGACCGCGCCGGCCTCGACCATCTCGACCGGGCCGACCTGGCCGCCGTTCGGGAAGAGCTCGGCGAGCCGGTCCAGGTTGACCACCTGGAAGACGACCTTGAACTTGTTCTTGAAGCCCTTCATCTTCGGCAGGCGCATGTGGATGGGCATCTGCCCACCCTCGAACGCCGGCGAGATGTTCTTCCGGGCCTTCGAACCCTTGGTACCGCGGCCGGCGGTCTTGCCCTTGGAGCCCTCACCGCGACCCACGCGGGTCTTCTCGGTCTTGGCCCCCGGCGCCGGACGCAGGTGGTGGACCTTGATCGTCATTACTCGACCTCCTCGACCTTCACGAGGTGGTTGACCGTGAAGATCATGCCCCGGATCTCCGGCCGGTCCTCCTTGACCACCACGTCGTTGATCCGCTTGAGACCGAGCGAACGCAGCGAGTCACGCTGGTTCTTCTTGGTCCCGATCTCGGACCGGACCTGGGTGACCTTCAGGCGCGCCATCAGGACGCCACCCCCGCCCGGGACGCCAGCATCGCGGCCGGCGCGACGTCCTCGACCGGCAGGCCACGACGGGCCGCGACCGCCTCCGGCGACTCGAGCGCCTTCAGGGCCGCCACCGTGGCGTGCACGATGTTGATCGGGTTGGACGAGCCGAGGCTCTTGGAGAGCACGTCGTGGATGCCCGCGCACTCCAGCACGGCACGCACCGGACCACCGGCGATGACGCCCGTACCGGCCGAGGCCGGCTTGAGCAGCACCACGCCGGCCGCGTCCTCGCCCTGCACCGGGTGCGGGATCGAGGCGCCGATCCGCGGCACCTTGAAGAAGTGCTTCTTGGCCTCCTCGACACCCTTGGCGATCGCCGCGGGCACCTCCTTGGCCTTTCCGTAGCCCACGCCGACGGTGCCGTCGCCGTCGCCCACGATCACCAGGGCGGTGAAGCTGAAGCGACGACCGCCCTTCACGACCTTGGCGACGCGGTTGATCGCGACGACCCGCTCGAGGTGCGGGGTCTTCTCGACGGGCGCGTTTCCGCGGCCGCCCTCACGGCGGTTGTCGCGGCGACCACCCTCGTTGCCACCGGACCCGCCGCCACGGCGCTGTTGACCTGGCATCAGCAGCCTTCCTTCTCTCTCGTGACGGGGTTTCTAGAACTCGAGCCCGGCTTCGCGGGCGGCGTCGGCAAGCGCGGCGACCCGCCCCGCGTACCGGTTGCCACCGCGGTCGAAGACGACCTTCGAGATGCCGGCGGCCTTGGCCCGCTCGGCGAGCAGGGCGCCGACCTTGCCGGCCAGGGCGCTCTTGTCGCCCTCGGCGCCGCGCAGCGAGGCGTCCAGGGTCGAGGCCGACGCCAGGGTGTGACCCTTGGTGTCGTCCACGATCTGGGCGACCATGTGCCGCAGGGAGCGGGTGACGACCAGGCGGGGACGCTCGGCGGTGCCGCTGATGTTCTTGCGGACCCGGAAGTGCCGACGCGCACGCCCGACGGCACGCTTGGCGGCGACGCCGCGGCGGCGCTTGAGCAGCGTGGCGCTCACTTCTTACCTGCCTTTCCAGCCTTGCGGCGGATGACCTCGCCCTGGTACTTGACGCCCTTGCCCTTGTAGGGCTCCGGCGGGCGGATCTTCCGGATGTTGGCGGCAACCTCGCCGACCTGCTGCTTGTCGATGCCGGCCACGTGGAACAGCGTCGGCCGCTCCACCGTGAAGGTGATGCCCTCCGGCGCCGGCACCAGCACCGGGTGCGAGAACCCGAGCGCGAACTCCAGGTCCTTGCCCTTGGCGGTGACGCGGTAACCGGTGCCGGCGATCTCGAGGCTCTTGCGGTAGCCCTCGGTCACGCCGACGATCATGTTGGCGACCAGCGTACGGCTCAGGCCGTGCAGCTCCTTGGCCTTGCGCTCGTCGTTCGGCCGGTTGACGTGCAGCGCACCGTCCTCGCCCCGCTCCGCCGTGATCGGCTCGGCGAGGACGTGGGTCAGCTCGCCCTTCGGGCCCTTGACCTTGACGGTCTGGCCGTCGATCGTGATGTCGACGCCGGCTGGCACCGGGATCGACTTACGTCCAATACGCGACATTTCTACCTGTCTCCCGTTACCAGACGAAGGCGAGGACTTCCCCGCCAACGCTCCGCTTGCGGGCCTGCCGGTCGGTGAGCAGCCCCTGGGACGTCGAAATGATCGCCACACCCAGCCCGCCGAGCACCCGCGGGAGCCCGTCCGACTTGGCGTAAACCCGCAGACCGGGCTTGGACACGCGCTTGATGCCGGCCAGGCTCCGCTCCCGGTTCTGGCCGTACTTCAGCTCGACGACCAGTCGCTTGCCGACGGCGCCCTCCTCGGGCTCCTCGACCGACCAGGTGGCGATGTAACCCTCGGCCTTGAGGACCTCGGCGATGTTCGCCTTGATCTTCGAGTAGGGCATCGTCACCCGGTCGTGGTACGCCTGGTTGGCGTTACGCAGACGCGTGAGCATGTCTGCGATCGGGTCGGTCATCGTCATGGAATTCGTCAGCCTTTCTCGCCGCGGTTCCCCGGGCACGCCCGGGGCCTACGGCGAAGAGCAATAGCTATTACCAGGAAGCCTTGGACACGCCGGGCAGCTCACCGCGGTGGGCCATCTCCCGGATGCACACCCGGCAGAGACCGAACTTGCGGTAGACCGCCTTCGGACGCCCGCACCGCTGGCAGCGGGTGTACGCGCGAACCGAGAACTTCGGCTTCGCGGCCGCCTTGAGGATCAGCGCCTTCTTGGCCATCTCAGTTCTCCTTGAACGGGAAGCCCAGGAGCTTGAGCAGCGCCCGGCCCTCGTCGTCGGTCGTGGCGGTCGTGACCACCGTGATGTCCATGCCCCGCTGGCGATCGATCTTGTCCTGGTCGATCTCGTGGAACACCGACTGCTCGGTCAGACCGAACGTGTAGTTGCCGTGCCCGTCGAGCTTGCGCCCGTCGAGGCCGCGGAAGTCGCGGATACGCGGCAGCGCGATGGACAGCAGCCGGTCCAGGAACTCCCACATCCGGTCGCCGCGCAGGGTGACCTTCGCGCCGATCGGCATGCCCTCACGAAGCTTGAACTGCGCGATGGACTTGGTCGCCCGCCGCACCTGCGGCTTCTGGCCGGTGATGGTGGCCAGGTCGCGGACGGCGCCGTCGATCAGCTTGGCGTCCCGAGCGGCCTCGCCGACACCCATGTTGACGACGATCTTGACCAGCCGCGGCACCTGCATCGGGTTGCCGTAGTTGTACTGCTCGCGCAGCTGGGCCACGATCTCGTTGCGGTACCGCTCCTTGAGGCGCGGCATGGTCTTGGTTTCGGTAGCCGTGGTCATCACAGGTCCTTACCGGTGCTACGCGCGATGCGGACCTTCTGGCCGTTCTCGTCGATCCGGTAACCGACGCGGGTCGGCTTGCCGTCGGAGTCCAGGACCTGCACGTTCGAGACGTGGATCGGGGCCTCCTGGGTGACGATGCCACCGGTCTTGGCGCCACGCTGGGTGGTGCTGATGCGGGTGTGCTTCTTGACCCGGTTCACGCCCTCGACCAGGACCTTGTCCTGCCGCGGGTAGGCCGCGATGACCTTACCCTTGGCACCCTTGTCCTTGCCGGCGATGACGACGACCGTGTCGCCCTTCTTGACCTTCACGGTCACAACACCTCCGGCGCGAGGGAAATAATCTTCATGAACCGCTTGTCCCGCAGCTCGCGGCCCACCGGGCCGAAGATGCGGGTACCGCGCGGGTCCCCACCGTCCTTGATGATGACGGCGGCGTTCTCGTCGAAGCGGATGTACGAGCCGTCCGGCCGCCGCCTCTCCTTGGCGGTGCGAACGACGACGGCCTTGACGACGTCGCCCTTCTTCACACCGGCACCGGGGATCGCGTCCTTGACCGTGGCCACGATGACGTCGCCGATGCTCGCGTAGCGCCGACCGGAGCCACCGAGAACCCGGATGCACAGGATCTCCCGGGCACCCGTGTTGTCGGCGACGCGCAGTCGCGACTCCTGCTGAATCACGTCTATCTCCTATGTCTGCCGGTTCTCCGGCCGCCCACAGGCGGCCGGAGCCTGGCGGAACCTGCGCCCGACCGATGCCGGCCGAGCTCGAGCCTTCGCTACTTGGCCTTCTCGAGGATCTCCACGAGCCGCCACCGCTTGGTGGCGGAGAGCGGCCGGGTCTCCATGATCAGGACCCGGTCGCCGATCCCGGCGGAGTTCTGCTCGTCGTGGACCTTGAGCTTGCTGGTCCGGCGCATGATCTTGCCGTACAGCGCGTGCTTGACCCGGTCCTCGACCTCGACCACGACGGTCTTATCCATCTTGTCGCTGACCACGAGGCCCTCACGCACCTTGCGGCGGGCCCGCGCGGTGGCGGTGGTGTTCTCACTCATGATGCAGTCACCTCAGTCGGCGCGGCCGAGAGACCCAGCTCACGCTCACGCATGATCGTGTAGATCCGGGCGATCTCCCGACGGATGACCTGCAGCCGCCGGTTGTTGTCCAGCTGCCCGGTTGCGGCCTGCACGCGGAGGTTGAACAGCTCCGCCTTCGCCTCACGCAGCTTCGTGACCAGCTCCTCCTCGGAGAGCTCACGCAGCTCGGAGGCCTTGACGCCCGCTGCCATCAGGATTCACCCACTTCGCGCGTAACAATGCGGCACTTCATCGGGAGCTTGTGGATCGCGCGACGCATCGCCTCTCGCGCGATCTGCTCGTTGGGGAAGGACATCTCGAAGAGGACCCGCCCCGGCTTGACGTTGGCGACCCACCACTCGGGCGAACCCTTACCGGAACCCATCCGGGTTTCCGCCGGCTTCTTGGTGATGGCCTGGTCCGGGAAGATCGTGATCCAGACCTTGCCACCACGCTTGATGTGCCGGGTCATCGCGATACGCGCCGCCTCGATCTGACGGTTGGTCACGTACGCCGGCTCGAGAGCCTGGATCCCGAACTCGCCGAACACCACCCGGTTGCCACCCTTGGACGCGCCGTGGCGGTCCGGGTGGTGCGGCTTGCGGAAGCCCTTCGGGGGCTTGCGCGGCATCAGCATCTGTCAGCCCTCCTGCTGCGTTTCTGCCGGAGTCGAAGCAGCCGCGGCGACAGCACCGCTGTCGATCGGCTCGCCGCTCGGCGTCTCGGCCTGCTGCGCGATGGTGGTCGCGGCAGCCCGGCCGGCCTCGGTGCCACCGGCAGTCGTGCCGGACGAACCCGACCGGCCGCGGCGCGGCCGCTCGGGACGCTCGCCGCGCTCACGGCGCGGGCGGGACGGACCGGCCTCGGCCGGAGCCTCCCGGCCCGGGACGGCGTCGCCCTTGTAGATCCAGACCTTCACGCCGATCCGGCCGAAGGTGGTACGGGCCTCGAAGAAGCCGTACTCGATGTTGGCCCGCAGCGTGTGCAGCGGAACCCGGCCCTCGCGGTAGAACTCGGTCCGGCTCATCTCGGCGCCACCGAGACGGCCCGAGACCTGCACCCGGATGCCCTTGCAGACCGGGTTCTTCATCGCGGACTGCATCGCCTTGCGCATGGCCCGACGGAAGCTGACCCGGCTGGACAGCTGCTCGGCGACGCCCTGGGCGACCAGCTGTGCGTCCGATTCGGGGCTCTTCACCTCGATGATGTTCAGCTGAACCTGCTTGCCGGTGAGCTTCTCCAGCTCGCCCCGGATCCGGTCGGCCTCCGCACCCTTACGGCCGATGACGATGCCCGGCCGGGCGGTGTGGATGTCGACGCGGACCCGGTCCCGGGTGCGCTCGATGTCGACCTTGGAAATGCCGGCGCGCTCCAGGCCCTTGGACATCATCCGGCGGATCTTGACGTCCTCGCCGATGTAGTCCTTGTAGAGCTTGTCCGCGAACCAGCGGGACTTCCAGTCGGTCGAGATGCCGAGCCGGAACCCAGTGGGGTGAACCTTCTGACCCATTACTCGGCACCCTCCGTCGTGCTCTGCCCCTCAGCGGCCTCGGCCTGCTTGGCCGGGGCGGCCTTCTTCGCCGACTTCTTCGGCGCGGCCGGCGCCACCGCCTCGACCGCCACGGTGATGTGGCAGGTGCGCTTGCGGATCCGGTACGCCCGGCCCTGCGCCCGCGGCCGGAACCGCTTCATGGTCGGGCCCTCGTCGACGAACGCCTCGCTGACGAGCAGCGCGTCGGGGTCCAGCCGCTCGTTGTTCTCCGCGTTGGCGATCGCGCTCGCGAGCACCTTGTACACCTGCTCGCTCGCAGCCTGCGGCGCGAACTGCAGCACCGTGAGCGCCTCCTTCGCGGGCAGGCCGCGGACGAGGTTGACCACCCGGCGCGCCTTCATCGGCGAGATGCGCACGTGCCGCGCAACCGCCCGCGCGCCCGGAAGCACCGGAGCGTCGCCCTTTCCTGGCATCGCTGTAACCCCTTGTTCCTCTATCCGTATGCCCGCGGCGTCAGCGCCGGCGGCTCTTCCGGTCGTCCTTCTCGTGACCCTTGAACGTGCGGGTCAGCGCGAACTCGCCGAGCTTGTGCCCGACCATGGCCTCGGTCACGAACACGGGGACGTGCTTGCGTCCGTCGTGCACGGCGATCGTGTGCCCGAGCATCTCGGGGATGATCGTCGAGCGCCGCGACCAGGTCTTGATGACGTTCTTCGAGCCCTTGTCGTTCTGCGTCTCCACCTTCTTGAGCAGGTGGTCGTCGACGAACGGGCCCTTCTTCAGGCTGCGAGGCATCTGTCAGCTCTCCTGTTAGCCGCGCTTGCGGGTGGCGTAGCGGCGGCGGACGATCAGCCGGTCGCTCGGCTGGCCCTTACGACGGGTGCGGCCCTCGGGCTTACCCTGCGGGTTGACCGGGTGGCGACCACCGGAGGTCTTACCCTCACCACCACCGTGCGGGTGGTCGACCGGGTTCATCGCGACACCACGGACGGTCGGGCGCTTGCCCTTCCACCGCATCCGGCCGGCCTTACCCCAGTTGATGTTCGACTGGTCGGCGTTGCCGATCTCGCCGATGCTGGCGCGGCAGCGCACGTCGACCCGCCGGATCTCACCGGACGGCATGCGGAGGGTCGCGTACGCGCCCTCACGGCCGAGCAGCTGGATGCCGACGCCGGCCGAGCGGGCCAGCTTGGCGCCACCGCCCGGGCGCAGCTCCACGTTGTGGATCGTGGTGCCGACCGGGATGTTGCGCAGCGGCAGGTTGTTGCCCGGCTTGATGTCGGCGCTCGGGCCCGACTCGACGGCGTCGCCCTGCTTCAGGTCCTTCGGCGCGATGATGTAGCGCTTCTCGCCGTCGGCGTAGTGCAGCAGCGCGATCCGCGCGGTGCGGTTCGGGTCGTACTCGATGTGGGCGACCTTCGCCGGCACGCCGTCCTTGTCGACCCGCTTGAAGTCGATCAGACGGTACTGGCGCTTGTGGCCGCCACCGTGGTGCCGCGTGGTGATCCGGCCGTGGGCGTTGCGACCGCCCTTCTTCGGCAGCGGAGCAAGCAGCGACTTCTCGGGCGTCGACCGGGTGATCTCGGCGAAGTCGGCGACGCTCGAGCCACGCCGTCCCGGCGTCGTCGGCTTGTACTTACGGATAGCCATTGTCTACACCCCTCAGCTGACCGGGCCGCCGAAGGCCTCGATACGGTCACCGTCAGCCAGCTTCACGATCGCCCGCTTGGTGGCCTTGCGCTGACCGAAGCCGGTCTTGGTGCGCTTGCGCTTGCCCTCACGGTTGAGCGTGTTGACCGTCAGGACGCGGACGTTGAAGATCTGCTGGATCGCGATCTTGATCTCGGTCTTGTTCGCGTCCGGGTGCACCAGGAAGGTGTACCAGTTGCGGTTCAGCTCGCTGTAGCTCTTCTCCGAGACGACCGGCGCGACGATGATGTCGCGCGGATCGGCGATCGTGCTCACTTGCCACCCTCCTCGGTGGTCTCGGCGGGAACGCCCAGGAACTCGTCCAGGGCCTCCTTGGTGAAGACCACGTCGTCGGCGACCAGCACGTCGTACGTGTTGAGCTGGCCGGCCTCGATCAGGTGCACCCGCGGCTCGTTGCGCAGCGACACCCAGTTCAGCTCGTCGGTGCTGCTCAGCACGACCAGGACGCGCCGGGCGTCGGTCAGCTTCGCCAGCGTGGCCAGCGCGGCCTTGGTCGACGGCTTCTCGCCCGAGACGAACGCCTCGACGACGTGCACCTGGCCGGCGCGGGCCCGGTCGGAGAGGGCGCCACGCAGGGCGGCGGCCTTCATCTTCTTCGGGGTGCGCTGGCTGTAGTCGCGCGGCACCGGGCCGTGGACCACGCCACCGCCGGCGAACTGCGGCGCGCGGGTCGAGCCCTGGCGGGCACGACCGGTGCCCTTCTGCTTGTACGGCTTCTTGCCTCCACCGGAGACCTCGCCGCGGGTCTTGGCCTTGTGCGTGCCCTGCCGGGCCGCCGCGAGCTGAGCCACCACGACCTGGTGCATCAGCGCGATGTTGGCCTGGGCGTCGAAGATGTCGGCCGGCAGCTCGACCGAGCCGCTCTTGGTGCCTTCGACGCTGAGGACGTCAACGGTGGTCACTTGGCCGCACCGCCCTTCTTCACCTTGGTCTTGGCCGCGGTACGGACCAGGACCAGCGCGCCCTTGGGGCCGGGGATGGCACCACGGACGAGCAGGAGGTTGTTCTCGGTGTCGACCGCCTGGACGGTCAGGTTCTGGACGGTGTAGCGCACGCCACCCATCCGACCCGCCATCCGGGTGCCCTTGAAGACGCGACCCGGGGTCGCGCACGCGCCGATCGAGCCCGGCGAGCGGTGCTTGCGCTCGACACCGTGGCTGGCGCGCAGACCGTGGAAGCCGTGCCGCTTCATCGGGCCGGCGTAGCCCTTGCCCTTGGTCTTGCCGGTGACGTCGATGGTGACGCCGGCCGGGAACTCCTCGACCGTGACCTCCTGGCCCAGCGAGTAGTCCGCGGCGTCGACGGTGCGCAGCTCGACGATGTGCCGGCGCGGCGCGACGTCCGCCTTGGCGTAGTGCCCGGCGATCGGCTTCTTGACCTTGCGCGGGTCGATGGCCCCGTACGCCAGCTGGACCGCGGAGTAACCGTCCTTGTCGGCGCTACGAACCTGGCTCACGACGCACGGGCCGGCCTGAACCACGGTCACCGGGACAACGCGGTTGTTGTCCCAGACCTGGGTCATGCCGAGCTTTGCGCCCAGGATCCCCTTGACTTGCCTGTCCATTTGTCCGGTCCCTACAGCTTGATCTCGATGTCGACGCCAGCCGGCAGGTCGAGGCGCATGAGCGAGTCGACCGTCTTCGGGGTCGGGTCGATGATGTCGATCAGACGCTTGTGCGTGCGCATCTCGAAGTGCTCGCGCGAGTCCTTGTACTTGTGCGGCGAGCGGATAACGCAGAAACGGTTGATCTCCGTGGGCAGCGGCACCGGGCCAGCGACCTGCGCCCCGGTACGCGTCACCGTCTCGACGATCTTCCGAGCCGAGGAGTCGACGACCTCGTGGTCATAGGCCTTGAGCCGGATGCGGATCTTCTGTCCCGCCATGGTGGCTTCTGTTCCTTCTCTCGATGCCGCTGTGTTGCGGGCGCCTGCACCGGCTGGCACAGGCCCACTTCCGCCGACCCCCGCGGTCGGGCGTGTCGCGCCCGTGGGCCGGGCTCCGCCCCGGAACTCCGAAGCGGTTCTCCGACCACGCGGTGGGTCATGGCGCCGATCGCGTTACCGCGACCTGGACGCCGCGCGAGGGTGGTTGACCGCCAGGGGCGATCAACCACCCTACGCGAGACTGTCGGTCACCCGGAGGTCCAGCAGACACCGGACGCAGGCGACTGACCGTCGTTACGCAACCTGACTAGTATGCCGCACGACCGGCGGCGACGCTAATCGGGGTTACCCAGCTCACTTGATGATCTTGGTGACGCGACCCGCGCCGACCGTACGGCCACCCTCCCGGATCGCGAACTTGAGGTTCTCCTCCATCGCGATGGGCTGGATCAGCTTCACGGTCATCGTGGTGTTGTCGCCCGGCATGACCATCTCGGTGCCCTCGGGCAGCGTGACGACACCGGTGACGTCCGTGGTCCGGAAGTAGAACTGCGGACGGTAGTTCTGGAAGAACGGGGTGTGGCGGCCACCCTCCTCCTTGGAGAGGATGTAGACCGTCGCCTCGAACTCCGTGTGCGGGGTCGTGGTGCCCGGCTTGATGACGACCATGCCGCGCTCGACGTCCTCGCGCTTGATGCCGCGGAGCAGCAGGCCGACGTTCTCGCCCGCGCGGGCCTCGTCGAGCAGCTTGCGGAACATCTCGATGCCGGTGCAGACCGTCTTCTGCGACTTCTCGCGGATACCGACGATCTCCACCTCCTCGTTCGGCTTGAGGATGCCGCGCTCGGCGCGGCCGGTGACCACGGTGCCGCGACCGGTGATGGTGAAGACGTCCTCGATCGGCATGAGGAACGGCTTCTCGGTCTCGCGCTCCGGCTGCGGGATCGCGGTGTCGACGGCGTTCATCAGGTCCATGAGCTTCCCGGTCCACTCCGGGTCGCCCTCGAGGGCCTTCAGCGCCGAGACCCGGACGACCGGCAGGTCGTCACCCGGGTACTCCTGCGAGGAGAGCAGCTCGCGGACCTCGAGCTCGACGAGCTCCAGGAGCTCCTCGTCGTCGACCATGTCGCTCTTGTTGAGCGCCACGACGATGTACGGCACGCCGACCTGACGGGCCAGCAGCACGTGCTCGCGGGTCTGCGGCATCGGGCCGTCGGTCGCCGCCACCACCAGGATCGCGCCGTCCATCTGGGCGGCACCGGTGATCATGTTCTTGATGTAGTCGGCGTGACCGGGGCAGTCGACGTGCGCGTAGTGACGCGCCTCGGTCTGGTACTCGACGTGCGCGATCGAGATCGTGATGCCGCGGGCCTTCTCCTCCGGCGCCTTGTCGATCTCGTCGAACGGCGTGTACGGGTTCAGGTCCGGGTACTGGTCGTGCAGGACCTTGGTGATGGCCGCCGTCAGCGTCGTCTTACCGTGGTCGATGTGACCAATGGTGCCGATGTTGACGTGCGGCTTAGTCCGCTCGAACTTCGCCTTCGCCACTGGTGTCCTCCTGTGGACTTTCTTGGTTCGTTCGCCCCGGCGCGCCAGGTCGGCGCTTAGGACTCTGTCGACAGCCTTTCCGACCTGACGGCCGGAGAGCCTTTGTGGGTTCTGCGGCGATGAAGCCTACAGGCCCGGATTCACACAACTCGCCCGAGGTGGCCGCGGGCGGGAGATCCCTCCCGCGACCAGCCCCGGCTCATCGGATCAGCTCAGGTGAGCGTCACTCACCAGTCGCCTTGGCGATGATCTCCTTCGCCACACTCTGCGGAACCTCGGCGTAGGAGTCGAACTGCATGCTGTAGCTAGCCCGGCCCTGGGTCTTCGACCGCAGGTCGCCGACGTAGCCGAACATCTCCGACAACGGCACCAGGGCGCGGACGACGCGGGCACCGCCGCGCTCCTCCATCGCCTGGATGATGCCACGGCGGGAGTTGAGGTCGCCGATGACGTCACCCATGTTCTCCTCAGGAGTGGTGACCTCAACGGCCATCATCGGCTCGAGCAGCGCCGGGTCGGCCTTGCGGGCCGCCTCCTTCAGCGCCATCGAACCGGCGATCTTGAACGCCATCTCGGACGAGTCGACCTCGTGGTACTGACCGTCCACCAACGTCAGCTTGACACCCACCAGCGGGAAGCCGGCGAGGATGCCGTACTGCATGGCGTCCTGGGCGCCCGCGTCCACCGAGGGGATGAACTCCCGGGGGATACGACCACCGGTGACGGCGTTCGCGAACTCGTAGGTCGGCGAGTCGTTGTCCAGCGGCAGCGGCTCCAGGCTGATGATGACCCGGGCGTACTGGCCGGAACCACCGGTCTGCTTCTTGTGGGTGTACTCGACCTTCTCCACCGTGCGGCGGATGGTCTCGCGGTACGCCACCTGCGGCTTACCGATGTTCGCCTCGACGTTGAACTCGCGGCGCATCCGGTCGACCAGGATGTCCAGGTGCAGCTCGCCCATGCCGGAGATGACCGTCTGGCCGGTCTCCTCGTCCAGCTTGACGCGGAAGGTCGGGTCCTCCTCGGCCAGCCGCTGGATGGCGGTGCTGAGCTTCTCCTGGTCGGCCTTGGTCTTCGGCTCGATGGCGACCTCGATGACCGGCTCCGGGAAGGTCATCGACTCCAGGATGACCGGGTTCGCCGGGTCGCACAGCGTGTCACCCGTGGTGGTCTGCTTCAGGCCCTGGACCGCGATGATGTCGCCAGCCTTGGCGGAGCTGCGCTCCTCCCGCTTGTTGGCGTGCATCTGGTAGATCTTGCCGATCCGCTCCTTGCGGTCCTTGGTGGAGTTGACCACCTGGGACCCGGACTCGACCACACCCGAGTAGACCCGGACGTAGGTGAGCTTGCCGAGGTGCTTGTCGGTCTGGATCTTGAAGGCCAGGCCCGAGAACGGCTCCGAGGTCGACGGCTTCCGCTGCATCGGGGTCTCGCCGTCGGTCGCCGTGCCCTCGATCGCCGGGATGTCCAGCGGCGACGGCAGGTAGGCGACCACCGCGTCGAGCATGGGCTGGATGCCCTTGTTCTTGAACGCGGTGCCGCAGAACACCGGGTTGGCCTTGCCGGCGATGGTGGCGCGGCGGATGCCGGCCTGGATGTCCTCGACGGAGAGCTCCTCGCCCTCGAGGTACTTCTCCATCACCGAGTCGTCGACGTCGGCCAGGGTCTCCAGCAGCTTCTCGCGCCACTCGGCAGCGGTGTCCGCCAGCTCGGCCGGGATCTCCTCGATCGCGTAGTCCTCACCCTTCTGGGTCTCCCCGCGCCAGGTGAGGGCGCGCATGCCGACCAGGTCGACCACGCCGACGAAGTCGGCCTCGGCGCCGATCGGCACCTGGAGGACCAGCGGGGTGGCGTTGAGCCGGTCGATCATCATCTGCACGCAGCGGAAGAAGTCGGCACCGGTCCGGTCGAGCTTGTTGACGAAGCACATCCGGGGGACGTTGTACTTGTCCGCCTGGCGCCAGACGTTCTCCGTCTGCGGCTCCACGCCGGCGACACCGTCGTAGACCGCGACCGCACCGTCCAGAACCCGCAGCGACCGCTCGACCTCGACCGTGAAGTCGACGTGGCCGGGCGTGTCGATGATCTGGATCGTGTGGCCCTTCCACTCGCACTTCGTGGCGGCGGAAGTGATGGTGATACCGCGCTCCTGCTCCTGCTCCATCCAGTCCATGACGGCAGCGCCCTCGTGGACCTCACCGATCTTGTAGGTGATACCGGTGTAGAACAGGATCCGCTCGGTGGTAGTGGTCTTACCGGCATCGATGTGCGCCATGATGCCGATGTTGCGTACGTTGGCGAGCGCGTCTGCGGCGGCCACTTCAATCCCTACTTATCGTCGTCTCGACACAACTGGTGGCGGTTCCGGCGCCTCGTGAGCGCCGGAACCAGGGTGTTACCAGCGGTAGTGCGCGAAGGCCTTGTTGGACTCGGCCATCTTGTGCGTGTCCTCGCGCCGCTTGACGGCGGCACCAAGGCCGTTGCTCGCGTCCAGCAGCTCGTTCATCAGCCGCTCGATCATGGTCTTCTCGCGCCGGGCGCGGGAGTAGGTGACCAGCCAGCGCAGGCCCAGGGTGGTCGCCCGGGCGGGCCGGACCTCGACCGGGACCTGGTAGGTGGCGCCACCGACGCGGCGGCTGCGCACCTCAAGGGTCGGCTTGACGTTGTCCATCGCCCGCTTCAGGGTGACGACCGGGTCGGTGCCGGACTTCTCGCGGCAGCCCTCGAGGGCGGCGTACACGATGCGCTCGGCGAGCTGACGCTTGCCACGCAGCAGGATCTTGTTCACGAGCTGGGTGACCAGCGGCGAGTTGTACACCGGGTCAGCAACCAGCGCCTTCCGCGGAGCGGGTCCCTTACGCGGCATGTCAGCTCTTCTCCTTCTTCGCGCCGTAACGGCTGCGCGCCTGCTTGCGGTTGCGGACACCCTGGGTGTCCAGCGAACCGCGGACGATCTTGTACCGCACGCCGGGGAGGTCCTTCACCCGGCCGCCGCGGACGAGCACGATCGAGTGCTCCTGCAGGTTGTGGCCGACACCCGGGATGTACGCGGTTACCTCGATCTGGCTGCTGAGCTTGACACGAGCGACCTTGCGCAGCGCCGAGTTCGGCTTCTTCGGGGTGGTGGTGTACACGCGGGTGCACACGCCGCGCCGCTGGGGGGACCCCTTCAGCGCCGGGGTCTTGGTCTTGGTCGTCTTGGCCTGGCGGCCCTTTCGGACCAGCTGCTGAATGGTGGGCACCGGGTTTCTCCGCTCCCTTCGGCCGCTGCGAGGCGACCGCGCTGTCTGCTCGTTAGCCGACCTGGTGGACGGCTCTCCTACATTCCAACCAGGGCCACCTGACGGGGGTCCCAGCACCCGCGGTCGGGCGTGTCGCCCGCATCACGGTCCCGGTGCGCCGTTCACACGTCGTACCGGGTTTCTGTCACCGGCGCAGAACAATCCAAACGCCAGATCTTGGACTTGGTCGTGCCGCCGCGCGATCACCGGGGACCGGGTCCAGCGCACGCACGCATTGCCCGGGCGCGCCCGGGCACAAGGGGAAAGGGTACCTACCACAGCCGCGCAGGTCAAAACCGAGCGGTCCGCGAACCCGTCTGATGGTCCACCGGCCGATCGCGTCTTTCCTGCCCGCCCGCAACGGGCACCTACGGTGACAAGTGTACCGGCTTCCCCACGGATCACCCTCAGGGCCCCGGTTCCGCCCGACCGCCGGATCCCCTCGTGCGGCGGTCGCCCCTGGTCAGCCCGGCGGACCGGCCGCCGGGCGCCGCTCACGTGAGTTGCACCACCAGCGCCACCCCGAGCCCGAGCAGGCTGAGCGCCAGTCCCACTCCCCCGCAGCTCAGACCGGCCACGGCCAGTCCCCGCCCGGTGAACCGGACCGCCGGCGGGGGTGCCGGGCGCCCGATCTGCCGGCGGGCCAGCAGCCCGGCCACGACGGCGGCAGCGCCGGCGAGCGCGCCGAGCACCGTGAACGCCCCGGCCGCCCAGGCTCCGCCGAAGTTTGGCCCGGCGATGCCGAAGCAGAAGACCAGCAGCGACACCAGGATCGAGGCGATCCCGGTGACCAGTGAACCGATGGCGAGCCCCGAGGCCACCGGGGGCACGTCCAGATGGACCACACCGAACGGGGTGCCGGGGACCGGGTCGACCCGCTTCGGCGGGCGCGGGGCCTCCTGCGGGGGCGGCGGCAGCGCCCCTGGCCAGGGAGCGGCCGCCGGGGGCACCGGCGCCCGGGCGCCGCCGGGCGGCACGCTGCCCGGGGCCGCCCACTCACCGCCGCCGGCCGGCACATTTCCCGGGTACGCCCCGGGCGGTGTCCATCCGTCGACACGCGGCGGCGGGCCCCAGTGCGGCCCGGGTCCCGTCGGCAGGGCGTACCCCCGGTGGTGGGGCGGAACGCCGGGCGGAGCCGGCGGCTGGCCCGGTGCGGCACCCGGGGCCGACGGCCGGACGGGCGGGTACAGCCCGGGCGGCGTGGGCTGCTGCCCGGCGGGCGGGTACGGCCCGGCCGGCGGCCAGGGCCCGGGCGGGGACGACTGCGGGGTGACCGGCGGTGGGGCGTACCCCAGGCTGGCGGGCTCCGGCGACGTGCTCGACCCCTCGTCGGGCCCGACCCTCGGCGCGGCCCACGGGCTGGCGGGTGCCGGGCCCGGCGTGGCGGACTCCGGCCCGGCGACGGACCGGGTCGGGTCGTCCCCCGGCGATGGGGCCGGTTCCGTCACGGGGTCCTCCTGTCGACGCGACTCACCCGCCACGCGGCGGACACCGGCCAGGCTACCGTCGCGGCTCCCGCCGGCGGGTCCGGGCGCGGGGCCCCCGCCCGGTCAGTCGACGTTCGGGGGGTAGTCGTGCCCGAAGGGGGCGTCGGCGAGCCGGACCACCCCGATCACCACGGCCGCCACCACCGCGACCGCACACAGCACCAGACCCGCCCAGGCCAGCCGCTCCCCGCGCCGCAGCCAGTCCGCACCGGTGAGGAACCCACCCGAGGCGTACGCCTCCCGCCGGGCCTGCCGGGCGAGCCACAGGGCGATGGTCGACGGCACCACGCCGCCGATGAACAGCCCGGTCAACCCGCCGATCAGCCCCAGGGCGAAAACGGCGCGGGCCTTCGTCGAGCGGACCGGCTCAGGGTCGAGGGGATGGCGCGGCCCCTGCTGGGCGACGGGCACCTGCCCGGGCGCGGTCGTCATGCCGTCCATCATGCCCCGGCACGGGCCGGCCGGCGCTCGGTAGCTCCGGCTGCTTGGGCCGGCTCGGAAACCGGTGCGGCAGCCGGTGGCGGAGCCAGCCGGTCGGCTCGGAGCAGTAGCAGTGCGGCGAGGACCACGACGGCCGCCTGAGTGAACAGCAGCGCGCGGTAGTCGAGCACCCCGATGAGGTAAGCCCCGAGCCCGATCGAGGCGGTCTGCGGCACGGTGGTGGTCGCCTCGAAGCCGGCGTACACCCGGCCCTGGAGCCGGTCGGGCGTGCTGCGCTGGAGGAGGGTCAGCAGCGCGATGGCCATGACGGTCAGGCCGACGCCGGAGCCGACCCGACCGGCCAGGACCACGCCGAGCAGCGGGGCGGTGGCCAGCGCCGCCCCGGCGGCCCAGGCCAGGAATGCCGCCGCGGCGACGCGTACCTCGCCGAACCGCCGGACGGCCGCCGCGCTGCCCAGCCCGCCGAGGACCGCGCCGAGCCCCTGGGCGGCCTGGAGCACGCCCAGGAACGCCGGGGGTCGGTGCAGGCCACGGCCGACGACGGCGTACGCGGTGGATTCGGCGAAGCCGAGGACCAGGGCGAGTACGGTGCACGCCAGTGCCACCCGGCGGAGCAGCGGATGACCCGCGAGATGCCGGAATCCGGCGACCGCCTCCCCGGCCCAGTGCCGCAGCACGCCGCCTGTGCGTTCGGGACGTTCCGGGGCGGGGTCGGGGGCTCGCAGGCTGAGCAGCAGCGCCGCCGCACCGAGAAAGGTCGCCATGTCCAGCACTGCCACCGCCGCGCCGCCCAGCAACGCGTACAGGCCGGCTCCGGCGAGCGGGGCGAGCAGGCGCAAGCTCTCGCGCACCGTACGCAGGAACGCGTTGGCGGTGCCGAGGAGGTCACCGGGGAGCAGGGTGGCGAGCAGGGCGGACTGGGCCGGTTCGATGACCAGGTTCAGGCACCCGTACAGGAACATCACCACGTAGATCAGGCCGACCTCGCCGGGACCGCGGACGACCAGCAGCGGGAGCAGGATGACCGCGCCGGCCAGGTTCGCCGCGACCAGCAGTCGGCGGCGCGGCAGCCGGTCGGCGAGCACCCCGGCCAACGGGGCCAGCAAGGCCGGGATGGTGAAGAAGAGAAAGGTCAGGCCGGCCGCGCCGTCGCTGCCGGTCAACTCCTTGGCCCAGATGCCGCAGGCCAGCCACATCGAGCTGTCGCCGATCAGGGAGAGAGTCTGCCCGGTGAGGTAGCGGCGGGCGCGCCGGTCAGCGAGCAGGCGTCGAGCCGACATCCGGAACCTCCGGGGCCTGGACGGGATAGCCGAAGAGAAGCAGCTCGACCGGTAGCGCCCCGGCCGGCCGGGCGGCGGAATCGGTGCGCCGCTGGTCGAACCGCGCGGTGAACCTGGCCACCAGCTCCTGGTACGCGGCGACGAACTCGGCCAGCTCCGCCGCCGTGAGGTGAAAGAGGTGCTGCTGCCCGGTGGCCGCCTGGTACCAGTCGCGGGGGTAGGTGGGCGCGTCGTCGAGGAAGCGGCGCAGCCGCTGCACGTACCGGTCGAGCAGCACCCGGTCGAGGGCCTGCGAGGCGCGGGTCCAGTCGGGGTCCTCCGGCCGGGTCGGGGCGGACCAGCCCCGCCGGGTGAGCCGCCAGGGCCGGGCCCGGCCCCGGCCGCCGCCCGCCTCCTCCACGAAGCCGTAGCGGGCGAGCTGGCGAAGGTGGAACGAACAGGTGGTCGCGGTCTCCCCGATCAGCTCGCCGGCCTGCGTGGCGGTCAGCGGCCCGCCGCCGAGAGCCTCCATCAGGGCCAGCCGTACGGGATGACTGAGCGCCCGAAGCTCGCGGGCGTCGGTGAGGGTGCGCGGCTCGTCGTTCTGCATGGCTTCGAGAATAGTCTCTCGAGAGTTTTCTCTCGAGAGACTATTCTCCACATGGCGCACCCAGGAACGCGACGAGGCCCCCGGCGGGTGCCGGGGGCCTCGTCGTTGCTGGTGCTTAGCGGTACGACCCGAAGTCGAAGTCGTCCAGCGGCACCGCCTGGCCGCTGGCCGGCCCGAAGCCGTAGTCGGTCTCCGGGTAGCCGGTCATCGAGTAGACCTTGGCCTTCGCCTCCTCGGTCGGCTCGACCCGAACGTTGCGGTACTTGCTGATGCCCGTACCGGCCGGGATGAGCTTACCGATGATCACGTTCTCCTTGAGGCCGATCAGCGAGTCGCTGCGGGCGTGGATCGCCGCGTCCGTCAGCACCCGGGTGGTCTCCTGGAAGGAGGCCGCCGACAGCCAGGAGTCCGTGGCCAGCGAGGCCTTGGTGATACCCATCAGCACCGGGCGGCCCGCCGCGGGCTCGCCGCCCTCGGAGACGAGCCGGCGGTTCTCCGACTCGAAGAGCGCCCGGTCGACCAGCACGCCCGGCAGGAACTCGGTCGAGCCGGAGTCGATGACCGTCACCCGCTTGAGCATCTGGCGGATGATGATCTCGATGTGCTTGTCGTGGATGAGCACACCCTGCGAGCGGTAGACCTCCTGGACCTCCTGGGTCAGGTGGACCTGGACCGCGCGCGGGCCGAGGATACGCAGCAGCTCGTGCGGGTCGATGGTGCCCTCGGTGAGCTTCTCGCCGACCTCGACGTGGTCCCCGTCGTGGGCCCGCAGCCGGACCCGCTTGGAGATCTTGTCGTAGACGATCTCGTCGCTGCCGTCGTCCGGCACCACGATGATCTTCCGCGACCGCTCGCCGTCCTCGATCCGGATCCGGCCCGGGGTGTCGGCGATGGGCGCCTTACCCTTCGGGACCCGGGCCTCGAAGATCTCCTGGACCCGGGGCAGACCCTGGGTGATGTCCTCACCGGCGACACCACCGGTGTGGAAGGTACGCATCGTCAGCTGCGTACCCGGCTCACCGATCGACTGGGCGGCGATGATGCCGACCGCCTCGCCGACGTCCACGGTCTTGCCGGTCGGCAGCGAGCGGCCGTAGCACGCACCGCAGACGCCCAGCTTCGACTCGCAGGTGAGCACGCTGCGCACCCGGACGGTCTCCACCCCGGCCGCGACGATCCTGTCGACCAGGATCGAGTTGATGTCCTGACCCCGCTCGGCCACCACGGTGCCGTCCGGCCCCTTGATGTCGTCGGCCAGGGTACGGGCGTGCACGCTGGTCTCGGCGTGCTCGTGCACGACCAGCTTGCCGTCGATCCGCTCGCCGATCTGCATCGGGATGGCGCGGTCGGTGCCGCAGTCCTCCTCGCGGATGATGACGTCCTGCGAGACGTCCACCAGACGACGGGTCAGGTAACCCGAGTCGGCGGTACGCAGGGCGGTGTCCGCGAGACCCTTCCGGGCACCGTGCGTGGAGATGAAGTACTCCAGCACGGACAGACCCTCCCGGTACGAGGCCTTGATGGGCCGCGGGATGATCTCACCCTTCGGGTTGGCCACCAGACCACGGATCGCCGCGATCTGCCGGAGCTGGAGCAGGTTACCGCGGGCACCCGAGTTGATCATCTTCCACAGCGGGTTCTCCTGCGGCAGCGCGGTGTCCATCTCCTTGGCGACCTCGTTGGTCGCCTTGGTCCAGATCTCGATGAGCTCGCCGCGGCGCTCCTCGGCGGTCATCAGACCGCGCTGGTACTGCTTGTCGATCCGGTCGGCTTCCTTCTCGTACCGCTCCAGGATCTCCCGCTTGCGCGGCGGAGCGATGACGTCCTCCATGCCGATGGTGACGCCGGACCAGGTGGCCCAGTGGAAACCGGCCTCCTTGAGCCCGTCGAGGGTGGCCGCCAGGGCCACCTTCGGGAAGCGCTCCGCGAGGTCGTTGACGATCGCGGAGAGCTGGCCCTTGCGGATCTCGTAGTTCACGAAGCGGTAGCCCGGCGGCAGCGTCTCGTTGAACAGGACCCGGCCCAGGGTGGTCTCCACCGTCACCGGCTCGCCCTCGACCCAGCCCTCGGGCGCGACCCACGGCTCGGCGCCGGCGCCGTTGTCGACCCCGACAATGTCCCGCAGCCGGATCTTGACCGGGGCCTGCAGGTGCAGCTCGCCGTTGTCGTACGCCATCCGCGCCTCGGCGTCCGAGCTGAACGCCCGGCCCTCGCCCGCACCACCGGGGGTGAGGTGGGTGAGGTGGTAGAGGCCGATGACCATGTCCTGGGTGGGCATGGTGACCGGCTTGCCGTCGGCCGGCTTGAGGATGTTGTTCGACGACAGCATCAGGATCCGCGCCTCGGCCTGGGCCTCGGCGGACAGCGGCACGTGCACCGCCATCTGGTCACCGTCGAAGTCGGCGTTGAACGCGGTGCAGACCAGCGGGTGGATCTGGATGGCCTTGCCCTCGACCAGCTGCGGCTCGAAGGCCTGGATGCCCAGCCGGTGCAGGGTCGGCGCCCGGTTCAGCAGAACCGGGTGCTCGCCGATGACCTCCTCCAGCACGTCCCAGACGACCGGCCGCTGCCGCTCCACCATCCGCTTGGCGGACTTGATGTTCTGGGCGTGGTTGAGGTCGACCAGCCGCTTCATCACGAACGGCTTGAACAGCTCCAGCGCCATCTGCTTGGGCAGGCCGCACTGGTGCAGCTTGAGCTTCGGGCCGACCACGATGACCGAACGGCCCGAGTAGTCGACGCGCTTGCCCAGCAGGTTCTGGCGGAACCGGCCCTGCTTGCCCTTGAGCATGTCGGACAGCGACTTCAGCGGGCGGTTGCCCGGGCCGGTGACCGGCCGGCCGCGGCGGCCGTTGTCGAACAGCGCGTCGACGGCCTCCTGCAGCATCCGCTTCTCGTTGTTGACGATGATCTCGGGCGCGCCGAGGTCGATCAGCCGCTTGAGGCGGTTGTTCCGGTTGATCACCCGGCGGTACAGGTCGTTCAGGTCGGAGGTCGCGAAGCGGCCACCGTCCAGCTGCACCATCGGCCGCAGGTCCGGCGGGATGACCGGGACGCAGTCCAGCACCATGCCGAGCGGCGAGTTGCGGGTGTTCTGGAACGCCGCGACGACCTTCAGCCGCTTGAGCGCCCGGATCTTCCGCTGGCCCTTGCCGGTACGGATGGTCTCGCGCAGGCTCTCGGCCTCGGCGTCGAGGTCCATGTTCTGGACCAGCGCCTTGATGGCCTCGGCGCCCATGCTGCCGGTGAAGTACTCGCCGAAGCGGTCGCGCAGCTCGCGGTAGAGCAGCTCGTCGGTGACCAGCTGCTTGGGCTCGAGCTTGCGGAAGGTGTCGAGGACCTCGTCGAGGCGGTCGATCTCGCGCTGGGCCCGGTCGCGGATCTGGCGCATCTCGCGCTCTCCGCCCTCCTTGACCTTGCGCCGGACGTCCGCCTTCGCGCCCTCGGCCTCCAGCTCGGCCAGGTCGGCCTCGAGCTTGGCGGCCCGCTTCTCGATCTCCGAGTCGCGGCTGTTCTCGGCCTGCCGCTTCTCGGCCAGGATCTCGTTCTCGATCGTCGAGAGGTCGCGGTGACGCGCCTCGGCGTCCACGCTCGTCACGACGTACGAGGCGAAGTAGATGATCTTCTCGAGGTCCTTCGGGGCGAGGTCCAGCAGGTAGCCCAGCCGGCTCGGCACGCCCTTGAAGTACCAGATGTGGGTCACCGGAGCGGCCAGCTCGATGTGACCCATCCGCTCCCGGCGAACCTTGGAGCGGGTCACCTCGACGCCGCAGCGCTCGCAGATGATGCCCTTGAAGCGGACCCGCTTGTACTTACCGCAGTAGCACTCCCAGTCCCGCTGCGGACCGAAGATCTTCTCGCAGAAGAGCCCGTCCTTCTCCGGCTTCAGGGTGCGGTAGTTGATGGTCTCGGGCTTCTTGACCTCGCCGTGGGACCACTGACGGATGTCGTCGGCGGTGGCGAGGCCGATGCGCAGCTCGTCGAAGAAGTTGACGTCGAGCACTATGTCCCCTATGTCGTCGTCTGTACTGCTTAGCTATTGGGTGGGGTCGGGAGCCGGCGAGACGGCCCCCGACCGCTCACCTCAGACCTCTTCGACCGAGCTCGGCTCGCGCCGGGACAGGTCGATGCCCAGCTCCTCCGCGGCCCGGAACACCTCGTCGTCGGTCTCGCGCATCTCCAGGGCCACACCGTCGCTGGACAGCACCTCGACGTTGAGGCACAGCGACTGCAGCTCCTTGAGCAGCACCTTGAACGACTCCGGGATGCCCGGCTCGGGGATGTTCTCGCCCTTGACGATCGCCTCGTAGACCTTCACCCGGCCGAGGACGTCGTCGGACTTGATCGTCAGCAGCTCCTGCAGGGCGTAGGCGGCGCCGTACGCCTGCATCGCCCAGCACTCCATCTCACCGAAGCGCTGGCCACCGAACTGCGCCTTACCACCCAGCGGCTGCTGCGTGATCATCGAGTACGGGCCGGTCGACCGGGCGTGGATCTTGTCGTCGACCAGGTGGTTGAGCTTCAGGATGTAGATGTAGCCGACCGCGATCGGGTCCGGCAGCGGCTCGCCGGAGCGACCGTCGAACAGCCGCGCCTTACCCGTACGGCCGATCAGCTGGTCGCCGTCCCGGTTGGGCAGGGTCGACTCGAGCAGGCCGGCGATCTCCTCCTCGCGGGCACCGTCGAAGACCGGGGTGGCCACGTTGGTGTCCGGCTCGGACTCGTGCGCGTTGATCGAGCGGAGCTGGCGCTTCCACTCCTCGTCGTCGCCCTGGACGCTCCAACCGGTCTTGGCCACCCACCCGAGGTGGGTCTCCAGGACCTGGCCGATGTTCATCCGGGACGGCACGCCGAGCGGGTTCAGCACGATGTCGACCGGGGTGCCGTCCTCCAGGAACGGCATGTCCTCGATCGGCAGGATCTTGGAGATGACGCCCTTGTTGCCGTGGCGGCCCGCGAGCTTGTCACCGTCCTGGATCTTGCGCTTCTGGGCCACGTAGACCCGGACCAGCTCGTTGACGCCCGGGGGCAGCTCGTCGCCGTCCTCACGGGAGAAGGTACGCACGCCGATGACCGTGCCGGTCTCACCGTGCGGCACCTTCAGCGAGGTGTCCCGGACCTCCCGCGCCTTCTCGCCGAAGATCGCGCGGAGCAGCCGCTCCTCCGGGGTCAGCTCGGTCTCACCCTTCGGGGTGACCTTGCCGACCAGGATGTCGCCGGGGACGACCTCGGCGCCGATCCGGATGATGCCGCGCTCGTCGAGGTCGGCGAGCATCTCCTCGCTGACGTTCGGGATGTCGCGGGTGATCTCCTCCGGGCCGAGCTTGGTGTCCCGGGCGTCGACCTCGTGCTCCTCGATGTGGATCGAGGTGAGCACGTCCTGCTGCACGAGGCGCTGCGACAGGATGATCGCGTCCTCGTAGTTGTGGCCCTCCCAGGTCATGAACGCCACGAGCAGGTTGCGCCCGAGCGCCATCTCGCCCTCGTCGGTGCACGGACCGTCAGCGATGACCTGACCGGCCTCGACGCGGTCGCCCTCGAAGACGACCGGCTTCTGGTTGACGCAGGAGCCGGCGTTGGAGCGGCGGAACTTGTGCAGCAGGTACGTCCGGCGGTGGCCGTCGTCCTGGTGGACGGTGATGTAGTCGGCGCAGAGGTCCTCGATCACACCGCCGACCTCGGCGACGACGACGTCACCGGCGTCGACGGCCGCGCGGTACTCCATGCCCGTACCGACCAGCGGGGACTCGGCCTTGACCAGCGGCACCGCCTGGCGCTGCATGTTCGCACCCATGAGCGCGCGGTTGGCGTCGTCGTGCTCGAGGAACGGGATCATCGCGGTCGCCACGGAGGTCATCTGCCGCGGCGACACGTCCATGTAGTCCACGGCCTCCGGCGGCACGTCCTCGGTCTCGCCGCCCTTACGGCGGACCAGGACGCGGTCCTCGGCGAACGACCCGTCGGACTTCAGCGGGGCGTTGGCCTGCGCCTTGACGAACCGGTCCTCCTCGTCCGCGGTCAGGTAGTCGATCTGGTCGGTGACCCGACCGTTGACGACCTTCCGGTACGGCGTCTCGATGAAGCCGAACGGGTTGACCCGGGCGAAGGTGGACAGGGCGCCGATCAGACCGATGTTCGGGCCTTCCGGCGTCTCGATCGGGCACATCCGGCCGTAGTGGGACGGGTGCACGTCGCGGACCTCGAAGCCGGCCCGCTCCCGGGACAGACCACCCGGGCCGAGCGCGCTCAGCCGGCGCCGGTGGGTCAGGCCCGCCAGCGGGTTGGTCTGGTCCATGAACTGGGACAGCTGCGACGTACCGAAGAACTCCTTGATCGCCGCCACCACCGGGCGGATGTTGATCAGGGTCTGCGGCGTGATCGCCTCGACGTCCTGGGTGGTCATCCGCTCGCGGACGACCCGCTCCATCCGGGACAGGCCGACCCGAACCTGGTTCTGGATCAGCTCGCCCACGGTACGCAGGCGCCGGTTGCCGAAGTGGTCGATGTCGTCGGCCTCGTAGCCCTCCTCACCGGCGTGCAGCCGGCAGAGGTACTCGACGGTGGCGACGATGTCGTCCTCGGTCAGCGTACCCGTGGTGATCGGGACGTCGATCTCGAGCTTCTTGTTGAACTTGTATCGCCCGACCTTGGCCAGGTCGTACCGCTTCGGGTTGAAGAAGAGGTTGTCCAGCAGGGTCTGGGCGTTCTCACGGGTGGGCGGCTCGCCCGGACGGAGCTTCCGGTAGATGTCGAGTAGCGCCTCGTCCTGGCCGGCGATGTGGTCCTTCTCGAGCGTGGTCATCATCAGCTCGGACCAGCCGAACTTCTCGCGGATCTGCTCCGCGGACCACCCGATGGCCTTGAGCAGGACGGTGACGGCCTGCCGGCGCTTGCGGTCGATGCGGACGCCGACCGTGTCGCGCTTGTCGATGTCGAACTCCAGCCAGGCACCCCGGCTCGGGATGACCTTGACGCTGGAGAGGTCGCGGTCGGAGGTCTTGTCCGGCTGCTTGTCGAAGTAGACGCCCGGCGAGCGGACGAGCTGGCTGACCACGACGCGCTCGGTGCCGTTGATGATGAAGGTGCCCTTCGGCGTCATCATCGGGAAGTCACCCATGAACACCGTCTGGCTCTTGATCTCGCCGGTGGTGTTGTTGGTGAACTCCGCGGTCACGAACAGCGGGGCGCAGTAGGTCAGGTCCTTCTCCTTGCACTCCTCGATCGAGGCCTTGACCTCGTCGAAGCGCGGAGCCGAGAAGGAGAGCGACATGGTGCCGGAGAAGTCCTCAATGGGACTGATCTCGTCGAGGATCTCCGCGAGACCCGAGCGTGCGTGCGGGTCGTCCGCCGACCGGCCCTGCCAAGCCTCGTTGCCGACGAGCCAGTCGAAGGACTCGTTCTGAATGGCGAGGAGGTTGGGGACCTCGAGGTGTTCGGTGATCCTGCCGAAAGAAACTCGGCGGGGCGCAAAAGCGCTCGACGTACGACTGGTCTTCGCAGGGCGGGAAGCTGCCAAGATGCGTCCTTCCGAGGACCGGTGCTGCAGAACGGCTGGTACGCGTGCACTCCAATGACCCCACCAGAAATATCCGCAATCGGACATTTCCGAGCAGGGGTCAAGTCGGAAGGCAGCGCAAACTAGCAGTGTAGCCGAGAGGCTAACCGCTGTCCAGCCCACCCCGCAGGTCGTCGCGGAACTTGCCTCGGGACCCTCGAAATCAGGTCTACCGGGCCGCTCGGAACGCGACGCTCCTGCCGGGCCGCTCGGGTGTCACGGCGATCGTGCTGCCGCTGCCATACCCAAGAGGTGGCCGTTGCAAGCGCGGAAGGTCTTGCTGGTGTCAGCGTGCCTGGCAGCCGGGTGCCGCGTCAAGGGCCGGTTACCGCTCGGGGTGTCTTTCCCACCGACGGGCTACCGACAGGCGCCGCTGTGAGGCCGGTGCGAGGAACCTGAACGCCCTGCTCACGTCGCTGCCACCGGGCACGGCCAACCACAGCGGGCGGCGATCCGTTCCCGGATCACCGCCCGCCGCGACGCGGTGTGCCCCGGCTCACGTGAGCCGGACGCGCGTCAGGTCAACGCAAGGTCACTTGAGGGTGACCTTGGCGCCCTCGCCCTCGAGCTTGGCCTTGGCCTTCTCGGCGGTCTCCTTGTTGACCTTCTCCAGAACCGGCTTCGGCGCGGCCTCGACCAGGTCCTTGGCCTCCTTCAGGCCCAGGCCGGTCAGCTCACGCACGACCTTGATGACCTGGATCTTCTTGCCACCGTCGGCGTCGAGGATGACGTCGAACTCGTCCTTCTCCTCCTCGGCCGGGGCGGCCGGGCCACCGGCAGCCGGGCCCGCGGCGACGGCGACCGGAGCGGCGGCGGTGACCTCGAAGGTCTCCTCGAACTGCTTCACGAACTCGGAGAGCTCGATCAGCGTCATCTCCTTGAACGCGTCGAGCAGCTCTTCGGTGCTGAGCTTCGCCATGTCTGGCGTCCTTTCCTAATGGTTTGACTAAGAACGTGGGTGCGCCGCGGGGCCTCAGGCCGCCTCGGCGCCCTCCTTCTCGCGCTTGTCCGCCAGGGCGGCCGCCGCACGGGCGGCCTTGGAGAGCGGAGCCTGGAACAGGGCCGCGGCCTTGCTCAGGTTGCCCTTCATGGCGCCGGCCAGCTTGGCCAGCAGCACCTCGCGGGACTCCAGGTCGGCGAGCTTCGTGACCTCGGCCGCGGAAATGGCCTTGCCCTCGAAGACACCGCCCTTGATGACGAGCTTCGGGTTGGCCTTCGCGAAGTCGCGAAGCCCCTTCGCCGCCTCGACGACGTCGCCCGAAACGAAAGTCAGCGCGGTAGGACCGGTGAACAGCTCGTCGAGGCCGGAGATGCCCGCCTCGGTCGCGGCACGCTTGGCCAGCGTGTTCTTCGCGACCGTGTAGCTGGTCTCCTTGCCGAGCGAGCGCCGCAGCTGGGTGAGCTGGGAAACCGTGAGCCCGCGGTACTCGGTCAGCACGGTCGCCCCCGCGTTGCGGAAGCTCTCGGTCAGCTCGGCGACGGCCGTGGCCTTGTCGGCCCGGATCGGCTTGTCCGCCATGTCCCTCCTCTCTCGTTGCTCGGAGCTGGTACGCCGGCGACGAGCGGACGCTCACGACGGCGGCGGAGGCATCACGACAACGAGAAAAGCCCCGGCGCAGGGCGCACGGGGCGAGGGCCGGCACAACGGGCGCGGTCGGCGGACCACACACAGCACCGATTTTCGCTTGCCGCCCTGCGCGGGTCGCCCGTCATCGCGGGACCTTCGACCGTGCCAGGGCACGGTGACCAGCGGTCTCTGGGTGGAACTACGGCACAAGGTTACGCGACCTGTCCCGTACCGCCAAATCACCCCCGGAGTGCCTCCCGTCACCCCGGCCCGGTTCGGTGATCAACTCTGGGTGCCGCACCTCGCGCCATCGGCAGGGCGGGAGCCGCCGGTGTGCGGCACCCCCGGGTCGCTCAGGCGCGGGTGCGGCGGACCCAGGCGTAGCCGCTCAGGGCCACCACCGCCCAGAACAGCGCCCAGGCGCTCAGCAGCAGTGCCGTCGAGGCGGTCAGCGCGCCGGTCAGCGCCCGGGCGGTGGGCATCACCGGCGGCACCAGCCACGGCGCCACCGAGCTGCTCAGCCCCAGGACCAGGGTGCCGACCACGCCGACCGCGAGCACCGCCACGCCGTACCCGGCGCTGCGGGTGACCGCCCGGCTCGCCAGGGCGCCGAGCGCCACGGCCGCCGGCAGGGCGAGCAGATGGGCCCAGAGGCCGAGGGCCACCCCGGCGGCCACCGGCAGATCCCCCGGCCCCGTCTCGACGGTCACCCCGCCGACCAGCCAGGGAAGGACCAGCGCGACGGCCACCGTGCCGAACCCGGCCACGGCCGCCGCGAGCAGGCCAGCCGCCCGCTCCCGGGCCGGGCCGACCACCACCCGGGCCAGCCGGCGCTGCACGTCCGGCTCGACGTCCAGCAGGAGCTTGGTCTGCCAGGCCAGCACCGGGAACAGCACCACCGCCGAGACGCCGTACGCCTCCGCCGGGCGGGCCCGGCCGCCGCCGTAGAGGATGCCGAGGGCCAGCAGGCCGGCCAGCACCGGCGCCAGCGCCCGCCCGGTACGCAGGAAACCGGCCAGCCGCAGCCGGACCAGCCCGGTCACCGGGCCACCTCCGGGGCCGGGTCGGCCGGTGCATCGCCATCGAGGGCGACGGGGGCTGTGCCGGCCGGTGCATCGCCGTCGAGGG
The DNA here is from genome assembly GCF_054963695.1 of Micromonospora sp. RTBAU3-60. Classification (NCBI taxonomy): domain Bacteria; kingdom Bacillati; phylum Actinomycetota; class Actinomycetes; order Micromonosporales; family Micromonosporaceae; genus Micromonospora; species Micromonospora sp. RTBAU3-60. The sequence goes on from NZ_JBUEGB010000006.1 coordinate 108,488, forward strand.
CGACGGGAGCCGGCTCGACCGGGCTGCGGACGCCGGCCATCGGGTCGCCATCCGAGACTGTGCCGGCATCGACGGCCGGCCCGGGTTCGGGACGCCCGACGGAAGACAGGGTGGCGCCGGCCGGCGTCCCAGGCTCGGGGGGCGCGGCGGACGGCGCGACGGAGTCCGGGGCCGGCCCGGGGTCGGGGCGAGCGGCGGAAGGCGGGACCAGGTCGGCGGACAGCCCGTCGGGGCGCGTGGCGGAAGGCGGGGCGGTGTGGTCGCGTACCCGCAGAACGTGGTGGCCGTCGGCGCGCAACCGGGCGACGGCGGCCGCGACCCGCGCGGCCGGCACCGCCAGCTCGACCACCGCCACGGCCGCGCCCTCGGACGGCGCCTGCTCGGTGACCGTGCCGTCGGCGACCGTCCACTGCCGCGCGCCGGGCAGCCGGACCGTCTCGCCGCGATGGTCACTGACCAGCACCGCGCCACCGTCGGCCAGCACCTCGCCGATCACCTCCGGCACCAGTTCGCGGGCGGCGGCGTCCAGCCCCTCCCAGGGCTCGTCGAGGACGAGCAGACCGGGCGGGCGCAGCATCGCCTGGGCCAGGCCCACCTTCTGGGCGGTGCCCTTCGACAGCTCGGGCAGCCGGACCCCGTGGAACCGGGCCAGGCCGAGCCGGTCGACCCAGTGCCGCACCGCCCGGTCGGCCGCCGGCGCGGCGAGGCCGGCGACCCGGCCCATCGCGGTGAGGTACGCGCCGACGGTGAACGGCTGGTCGGCGGGGAACCGCTCGGGCACCCAGGCGACGGCCGCCGGGCGGTCGACCACCAGGCCCCGGCTCGGCCGGAGCACGCCCGCCGCGAGCTGGAGCAGGGTGGACTTGCCGGCGCCGTTGCGCCCGAGCACCACCGCCACGTCGCCCGGGTCGATCCGCACCTCCGCGCCGCGCAGCACCCACGGACCGCGCCGGTGGTAGCGCAACCAGACGTCCTCCAGCTGCATGGGGCGAGCCTGCCACACCGGACAGACGAACGGGGCCCCGCCACGTGGTGGCGGGGCCCCGTCAGGGCTGTCTGCTCAGGCCTCGGCCGCAGCCTCGGTCAGGTTCTTCACCGCGTTCGGGTCGACCGGGACGCCCGGACCCATGGTGGTGGTGAGGGTGACCTTCTTCAGGTACTTGCCCTTGGCCGCGGACGGCTTCGACCGCAGCACCTCGTCCAGCACCGCCGCGTAGTTGTCGATCAGCTGAGCCTCGGTGAACGAGGCCTTGCCGATGATCAGGTGGAGGTTGGAGTGCTTGTCCACCCGGAAGGTGATCTTACCGCCCTTGATGTCCGAGACGGCCTTGGCGACGTCCATGGTCACCGTGCCGGTCTTCGGGTTCGGCATCAGGCCGCGCGGGCCCAGGATCCGCGCGATCCGGCCGATCTTGGCCATCTGGTCCGGGGTGGCGATCGCCGCGTCGAAGTCCAGCCAACCGCCCTGGATACGGGCGACCAGCTCGTCGGTGCCCACCTCGTCCGCACCCGCCGCGGCGGCCTCCTCGGCCTTCGCGCCGGCGGCGAAGACGATCACGCGGGCGGTCTTACCGGTGCCGTGGGGCAGGTTGACCGTGCCGCGGACCATCTGGTCCGCCTTGCGGGGGTCGACGCCGAGGCGCATCGCGACCTCGACCGTGGCGTCGAACTTGACGGAGGTGGTCTCCTTGGCCAGCTTGACGGCCTCGGCGGGAGAGTAGAGCTTCGACCGGTCGATGACCTCGGCGGCCTTGCGGTAGCTCTTGCTGCGCTGCATTTCTCGTTACTCCTGTGGTCTATGGCGGGCCGCGACGTCCGCGGGCCCTCCCACGAAACTGATCGGGTGAGGCGCTGAGGCGAGGTCAGTCGGTGACGTTGAGGCCCATCGACCGGGCGGTGCCGGCGATGATCTTCTCGGCCTGGTCGAGGTCGTTGGCGTTGAGGTCCGCCATCTTCTTCTCCGCGATCTCCCGCACCTGGGCGCGGGTCACGCTGCCGACCTTCTCCTTGTGCGGGACGCCCGAGCCCTTCTGCACGCCGGCGGCCTTGATCAGCAGCCGGGCGGCGGGCGGGGTCTTCAGCACGAAGGTGAAGGTGCGGTCCTCGTAGACGCTGATCTCGGCGGGGACGATGTCGCCCCGCTGCGACTCGGTCTGCGCGTTGTAGGACTTGCAGAACTCCATGATGTTCACGCCGTGCTGGCCGAGCGCGGGGCCGACCGGCGGCGCCGGGGTGGCCTGGCCCGCCGGCAGCTGAAGCGTGAACGTCTTGACGAGCTTCTTCTTCGGAGGCATGTCTCTTCCTGGGACTTGGAACGGGATTCTCACCGGCCGCGGGCGCGCACGGTCAGCGCGGTGCGACAGCGGCGACGTTCTAGGTTAGCGCAGACTTCCGTCGCCCCCGCCGCCGAGGTAGGCGGGACGGCGAAACGACGCACCGGCGGCGGGCCGGAAGCCCACCGCCGGTGCCCGACGTACGTCAGATCTTGGCGACCTGGTTGAAGTTGAGCTCGACCGGGGTCTCCCGGCCGAAGATCGACACCAGCACCTTGAGCTTCTGCTGGTCGGCGTTGATCTCGCTGATCGTCGCCGGCAGCGAGGCGAAGGCGCCGTCGGTGACGGTGACCGAGTCGCCGACCTCGAAATCGAGGACCTTGACCTCGGGCTTGGCCTTCTTCTCCACCGCCTCGACCGCGGGGGCCAGCCACTTGAGCACCTCGTCGAGGCTCAGCGGCGCCGGGCGGTCGGCCCGGTCGGTCGCCCCCACGAAGCCGGTGACCCCGGGGGTGTTGCGGACGCAGGAGTAGGACTCGGCGGTCAGCTCCATCCGGACCAGGATGTAGCCCGGGAAGACCTTCGCCTGCACCTGGGACCGCTTGCCGTTCTTGACCTCGACCTCTTCCCGGGTCGGCACCTCGACCTGGTAGATGTAGTCCTCCATGTCGAGGGACGTGATCCGGGTCTCGAGGTTGGTCTTGACCTTGTTCTCGTAGCCGGCGTACGAGTGCACCACATACCAGTCGCCGGGGGCGTAGCGCAGCTTCTGGCGCAGCTCGGCGACCGGGTCGAACTCCTCGTCCGGCGCGGGCTCGGTGGTCGGGAATTCCGGCGCGCTGGCGGCCTCGACCGACTCATCGTTGGCCGCCGTCGCCACCGGAGACTGCTCGTCCGGGGTCTCGGCGGTCTCGTCGTACTCAGGCACGCTCGCTCACTTCCGTCTGTATCGCTGGTAGCCGGTCAGCTGGGGTTGCCGAAGACCCACAGCACCGCCTTCGCGAAGCCGTAGTCCAGGCCGGCCACGATCGCCAGCATCACCGCGACGAAGGTGACCACCACAGCCGTGTAGGTCAGCAGCTCCTTGCGGGTCGGCCAGATGACCTTACGCAGCTCGGCCACGACCTCGCGGAAGAACCGCGCGATGCGGGCGAAGAGCCCGATCCGCTCGGTGTCCTTCCGGGTCTTGCGGCCCTCGGTCGACTCGGCGCGGGCCCGCTTGCGGGTGGCGGTGCCGCCCCGGGAGACCGGCTCGTCCGCGTCGGTGGCGTCGTCTTCGGCGGTCACGTCGTCGACGACCGCGTCCTCAGGCAGACGCTCGTCGCCGGCGTCCTCGCCGCGCCGCTTGTTCTCGGCCACTTCGCCCTCCGTGCGGGATATCGGGTCGCACGCCGATGGGCGTGCGCGACGTGTGCTCACGCCGGCCGGACCAACCGTCCCGCGACGGGCCGCGGCCGGCGGACCGACCGGGAGGGCCCCGAATGCCTCGGAACCACCCCGCCGGCGCCACCACCACGGGCCGAACGCCGCCCTGCGGCGGCGCGACCCACGGAACGGTCAGGCCTGAGGCGCAGGGGTGACAGGACTTGAACCTGCAGCCTGCGGTTTTGGAGACCGCTGCTCTGCCAATTGAGCTACACCCCTGTGCGGCAACTCACCCCACCCGGACACGCAGTGCCGGGCAGGGGTCACTTGCCCCACGGCGGACCAGTGTACGGGTAGTCGTGCGACTTTCCCAACCGGTCTGCCCCTCGCGCGTCGACAGACTGGTCAGCGGGGCGTCCGGACGGTCGCCCGAGCCTGCGACAGGACCTTCTCCCCCAGGCACGTGGCGGTGACGTCGAGCCTGGTCAGGCCGTCTTCGGTGACCCCCTTGACCACCGCGCTGACCTCGATCTCGGTGCCCTCGTCGGTGTCGGGGACGACCACCGGCCGGGTGAACCGGACACCGAAGTCGACCACCGCGTCCGGCGCGCCGGCCCAGGTGGTGACCGCCCGGCCGACCAGCGCCATGGTGAACATGCCGTGGGCGATCACGCCGGGCAGGCCCACCTTGGTGGCGGTCCGGTCGCTCCAGTGGATCGGGTTGAAGTCGCCCGAGGCGCCCGCGTAGCGGACCAGGTCCGCACGGGTCACCCGGAAAGTCTGGGTGGGCAGTTCCACGGTCACGCCTCCCCGCGTACGACGAGCTTGGACCAGACGGCGACCACCGGCTCACCGGCGGCGGTGCTCACGTCGGTGCGGGTGGTCAGGAAGCCGTGCCCGCCCCGGGTGGTGATCTCCTCGATGATGTTCACGCAGACCAGCTCGTCGCCGGCCACCACCGGCCGGGTGTACGCGAACCGCTGGTCCCCGTGCACGACCCGGCTGTAGTCGACGCCCAGCGCCGGGTCCTCGATGATCTGCTGGCTGGCGGCCATGGTGACCAGCACGGGGAAGGTCGGCGGGGCCACCACGTCGGGGTGGCCGAGCGCCCGGGCGGCCTCCGGGTCGTGGTAGGCCGGATCGGTGGCGCCGATGGCGGTGGCGAACTCGCGGATCTTTTCTCGGCCCACTTGGTAGGGGGCGGTCGGCGGATAGGTCCGGCCGACGAAGGACGGGTCCAGGGACATGCCGCGAACCTACACGGAAAACACGAAAGCCGATCCGCGCGGGCCGGGCGGCTCGGGGCCGCTGGCCGTGCGGATCGGCTTTCGGAGATGCTGCGGGACCGGGCCGGCGGAGCCGGCCGCGGGTCAGCGGGTCTCGCGGTGGATGGTGTGCTTGCCGTCCCGGGGGCAGAACTTCTTCAGCTCGATGCGGTCCGGGTCGTTACGACGGTTCTTGCGCGTGATGTAGTTGCGCTCCTTGCACTCCACACACGCCAAAGTGATCTTCGGCCGGACATCGGTCGCCTTCGCCACGGCGGAGTGCCTTCCTCGCTAACGGGTAACAACTACGGCGCATCAGCCTACGCGCTGACGGCGCGGACACGCAAAGTGGGCGCCTGTGGCGCCCATCCCACCGACCACCGGGTGACCCGGAGGACGAGAGTAGCGGTGGCCGGACTTGAACCGGCGACACAGCGATTATGAGCCGCTTGCTCTGCCATCTGAGCTACACCGCCGTGGCGGGTCCAGCCGGACCCTTTGAGCCCCCTTACGGAATCGAACCGTAGACCTTCTCCTTACCATGGAGACGCTCTGCCGACTGAGCTAAGGGGGCCTGCCCGATCACCCCGTGGGTGTCGCGCAGGGGAAACAGTACACGACCGCGCCCCCGAGGTGAAATCGGATCCCCCATCGCCGCGTTTCCGCAGCTCAGGGCACCACGCGCAGGCGGGGCAGATCGCCGACCGAGATCGCCTCGGGCTCGACCTGGGCACCGAACCAGGCCTCCAGCCGCTCGTAGGGCAGGGGCCGGCTGAACAGGAAGCCCTGGCCGATCTCGCAGCCGATGTCCTGGAGCAGCTCCAGGGTCAGCTCGCTCTCCACCCCCTCGGCCACCACGGCTAGGCCGAACTGCTGAGAGAGCGTCACCACGGCGTTCACGATCGCCAGGTCGCTCGGGTCGGTCGCCATCCCCTGCACGAAGGAGCGGTCGACCTTCACCTCGTGCACCGGCAGCCGGCGCAGTTGGGCCAGGGACGAGTTGCCGGTGCCGAAATCGTCCACCGAGAGCCGGACGCCGAGGTCACGTAGGCGCCGCAGGGTGGGTATCGGGCGTTCGGTGCCGTCCAGCACCCCGGCCTCGGTGATCTCCAGGGTGAGCCGCTGCGGCGGCACACCGTACTCGTCCAGCAGCTCTTGCACCAGGGTGGGGAAATGCTGGTCGGCGAGGGTGCGGGCAGCGAGGTTGACCGACACGGCAAGCGCCCGCTCGCCGTAGCTCCAGTCCCGGCTGCGGCGCAGGCTCTCCCGGAGCACGAACTCGGTGAGCCGGCCCAGCTGCCCGGTGTGCTCGGCCACCGCCACGAAGTCCTCCGGTGCCACCGTGCCGTGGGCCGGATGCTCCCAGCGGGCCAGGCACTCCACCCCGACCAGGCGCCGGTCCCGGAGCGTCACCTTGGGCTGGAAGTAGACCTCCAGGGCGCCGGCGTCCAAGGCGCGACGCAGGTCGCTGGCGAGGCCGAGCCGGCGCAACGAGCGGGACTCCAGCGCCGGGTTGTAGAGCTGCACGCTGCCCGGGACGGACTTCGCCGCCGACGTCGCCAGGTCCACCCGCTGGAGCAGGGTGACCGCGTCGCTGCCGTGGTCCGGATGCACGGCCACCCCGACCGCGGTGTCCACGTCGAGGGTGAGCGCGTCGAAGACCATTTCGTCGCGGATCTGCTCCCGCAACTGCCCGGCCAGTTCCAGCGCCGCCTCGGCGCTCTCCAGCCGCAGGGTCACCAGGAACTCGTCGCCGCCGGCGCGACCGACCAGGGCCGAGGAGGGCACGCAGGCGCGCAGCCGCTCGGCGACCTCGACGAGGACCTTGTCGCCGGCCGCGTGACCGAGCGACTCGTTGACCTGGCGCAGCCGGTCGACGTCGAACAGCAGCAGGGCCACGACCTCGCCGGGTGCCGCGATCTTGACCGCCTCGGCCACCGCCGCGGTGACCCGACGCCGGTTGGCGAGCTTGGTCAGCGCGTCGTGGTTCGCGTCGTGCCGCAGCCGGTCGACCAGGCGGGAGTTTTCCAGGGCGACGGCGGCATGCGCGGCGACCGTCTCGAAGACCGGTATGTCGCTCTGGGTGAAGTGACCCACGTCGCTCAGCCGGTTGACGACCTCAAGCGTGCCGATCACCGCCTGACCCGAACGCAGGGGCACCACGATGACGTCCTTGACCTTGGCGTCGTGTGCGGCCCGGCGGGCCTCCCGCTCCGCATCGAAAGCCCGGCCGACCGCCACCGTGCGGCCTTCCGTTGCCGCCCGCTCCCGCAGCACCGCAGGCGTGTAGACCACGTCGAGCAGGCCCTGGTCGTCGACCCGGGCGGTGAGCAGCAACTCGGGATGCCGACCTTGCGCGGGCAACCAGAGGGTGGCGTACTCGGCCTGCATCAGTGCTCGCACCCGGCCGAGGAGGGCGTCCGCGAGGGTGCCGTCCTGACCGCGCTCGGCGGTGGCGCGGGTCAGGTCGTACATCTGAGCGAGGGTGCGGTGCTGCCGGAAGAACTCCGCGTAGGACCGGTAGACCAGGACGAGCGCCGCCGCCAGCGCCGCGAGCAGCAGCACCGACCACCACGTGGTCCTGATCGCGATCAGGATCATCAGACCCATCGAGGTGTTGATCGCGGCGGTGAGCAACGCCGGCGGGGCGGTGCGGAGCGCGTCTCGCCCGGCCTGCCAGCCCTGCAGGAGGGTGTGCACCCCGACGATGCCGCCAAGGCTGACGACGATCACCGAGGCGACGGCGGTGAACAGGATCATCCATGTGCCAGGCCCCACGCCCCGCATGGGCGGAAGGGCCTGGAGCACGAGCCCGGCCAGGGAGGTGCCGGCGGCCGCCTTGGCGACGTTGAACCAGAACTTTGCCGGCGGGAGGCGATGCCGGGCCTGGGTGACCATCGACGCGACGGTGTAGATCACCACAACCGTCAGCGGCGGCAGCAGGAAGAGCGCCACGACGAGTGGGATCTCGGTCAGGGTCATGCCGAACGACTGGCGCCGGACCACGAAGTTGAGCACCGGAATGCCAACAACGACCATGATGACCAGCAGCGCCGCAGCCAGCGTCCACTTACCGAGCGGCTGCTCCGAGACCAACCCGGTGATCGTGGCGCAGACGACCGCGAGCAGACCGAGTGGTCCGGTGATGAGCCAGGCGTGATCCGTAGATCTCCGTCGCGAGCGTTCACGACCGGCCATGGCACTCCCTACGGGCTACGGACGTACAGGCTCCTTGCCCGTCAGATGTTTCCCCGCGTCAGTCAGTAACCAGTGTCCGCGGGGGCGGAGGTCCAAATGAGATCCGCCTGCACGTGGCGACCGGCAACGTCGTTGAAGAGCCCGAAGTTGAACCCGATCGCTGCGGCGGCGGCGATCGCGAGGACCGAGCCAAGCAGTCGGCCCAACCTTCGACCAGACATGATTACTCCTGTCGGGGGAGTGTCACAGGGGTTAAGGGTTCCACGATCGTGCCACAGGGCGCGCACATAGGAAAGCGCCGGGACCCGGCCCGGCCCCGGGGGGCGGCCAGGTTTCGCCGTTCGGCCCACACCCCACGGCACACCCGGCCAGATCAGAGCCGTCCTGGAGCGGTGGAACCCTTCACCCAGCGCGGATTCCGACCTAAACCGCAAATCGATCATCCGACCCCCGAGGGTCCCGTCCGTAGCCCTCCGGGGCAGACCGAGAACGCCTGGCACCGACCCGCACCGTCGGCCATAGGCCACCATACATGCGTGGAGCCGAAATCCAGACCCCTGACGTCATCTTTCCGTCACCCCCTCACTCCGGCCACGGATGCGTACAGCTAGCGCTTAATACAGCAGGCGCTGTACTGTTGGCGGAGTGGAGACGTTGACGTACGGGCAGGTGCTCGCCCGGTTCGGCCATGCCCTGTCCGACCCCACCCGGGCGCGGTTGCTCCTGGCGCTGCGGGACGCTCCGGGCTATCCGGCGGAGCTGGCCGACCTGCTGGGCACGACCCGCCAGAACCTGTCCAACCACCTGGCCTGCCTGCGGGGCTGCGGCTTGGTCGTGGCCGTGCCCGAGGGGCGGCGGACCCGCTACGAGCTGGCCGACGCGCGACTCGCGCATGCGCTCGGTGACCTGCTGAACCTGGTCCTGGCCGTCGACCCGACGGTATGCGCGGACGCCGATCAGCAGGGCTGCTGCTGATGTCGGCCCCACTGCTCCAGATCCAGCCCGGCGGCCGCTCAGCTCGGAGTGCGCTGCTCGCTCGGCGAGTGCGGCTGCTGGTGGCGGCGACGATCACCTACAACGTGATCGAGGCGGTCGTCGCGATCGCCGCCGGCAAGGCCGCATCCTCCACCGCGCTGATCGGCTTCGGTCTCGACTCGGTCATCGAGGTGTCCTCGGCGGCAGCGGTGGCGTGGCAGTTCGCCGGACGTGACCCCGAGGCGCGGGAGAAGGTCGCACTGCGGATCATCGCGGTGTCGTTCTTCGCGCTCGCCGGGTACGTCACCGTCGAGTCGGTGCGCGCGCTCGCCGGCGGCGGAGAGGCGGAACACTCCACCATGGGTTTGGTCCTGGCCGCCCTGTCGCTGCTCATCATGCCGGTGCTGTCCTACGCGCAGCGGCGGGCCGGTCGTGAGTTGGGTTCCCGGTCGGCCGTGGCCGACTCCAAGCAGACGCTGCTCTGCACCTACCTGTCGGCCGTGCTGCTCGTCGGCCTGGGCCTCAACAGCCTGTTCGGCTGGTCATGGGCCGATCCGCTGGCCGCGCTGGTCATCGCCGCGGTGGCGATCAAGGAGGGGCGAGAGGCATGGCGTGGGGACGCCTGCTGCGCGGTGCCCGTGAGCGGCGCGAGCTCGCTCACTGGTCAGGCTGAGGGCACCGACGCCTGCGGGAGCGAGCCCGGCTGTTCCTGCTGCTCAGGAGAGGCCAAGTGAGCTTCCTGCATGCCCGATCGCGAGCGAGACATGGTCGAAGCGGGCGTTCGTGAAGCGCTGGATCGAGCTGGGCCGGACGAGAACGGCCCCGGAGTGCGTTTCCGCAGCTCACGGGGCCGTTCTCGCACCTGGTGGCGGGTAGAGGATTCGAACCTCTGTAGCTTTCGCGACGGATTTACAGTCCGCTCCCATTGGCCGCTCGGGCAACCCGCCAGGGCGTTGCCACCACGCTATCGCGCGGCAGCGGTTGCAAGGATAGCGGTTGCCCCCCAGGGCGCCGCAACCGGGTACCGTCAGGGGGTCCCACCGCTGGTCAGCGGGGGACGGAACAGGACAGACCGCCGGACAGCAGGAGCATGAGCATGGCAGCGAACCCGTCGTTCGACATCGTGAGCAAGGTCGACCGGCAGGAGGTCGACAACGCCCTCCGCCAGGCGGAGAAGGAGCTCGCGACGCGGTTCGACTTCCGGGGCACCGGGGCGGAGATCTCCTGGTCGGGCGAGGAGGCGATCAGCCTCCAGGCGGAGACCGAGGAGCGGGTCCGGGCCGCCCTGGACGTCTTCAAGGAGAAGCTGGTCAAGCGGAACATCTCGCTCAAGTCGCTGGACGCCGGCGACCCGCGGTCCTCCGGCAAGGTCTTCAAGATCGACGCCAAGGTGATCCAGGGCATCGACTCGGACAAGGCCAAGGCGATCAGCAAGAAGATCCGGGAGGACGGCCCGAAGGGCGTCCAGGCGCAGATCCAGGGCGACCAGCTGCGGGTCACCGGCAAGAAGAAGGACGACCTCCAGGCCGTCATCGCGCTGCTCAAGGGCGAGGACTTCGGGGTCGCCCTTCAGTTCACCAACTACCGCTGAGGATCTCGGCCGGCCCCTTCTGGGGGCCGGCCGAGCCAGCGCCGCACCACATCCCGGACGTCGCGCCTTACGACCCGCGGGGACACCGCGGCCTCGCCGCTGTGGGGCAGGCGGAGGAGAGCCGGACCCGGTCAGCGGGCGAAGATCAGCAGCAGGATCACGGTCACGATGGCGCTGATCAGGATCGAGCCGAGGCAGCCGATCCGGTTCGAGAAGAAGACGAACATGCCGAGGCTGTACCCGTCCGGGGGCCGGTTCGATCCCCGGACGGACCGCGAGGGGGCAGGTCAGGCGACGACCGCGTGTTCGGCGCGTACCGCCGTGGCCTCGGCCCGGGCGATGGGGCCGGCGGGCAGCGCGGCGACGGCGGCCCCGACGGCGACCGCCGCCCCGGCGAAGAGGAAGGCCCAGGGCACGCCGCCGGCGTGGTCGACGATCAGCCCGGCCACCGCTCCCCCGGCCGCGCTCGCGGCCACCGACATGGTGACCACCCAGGTGTACGCCTCGTTCAGCATGCCGGCTGGGGCGATCCGGCCGACCAGGGTGTTCTCCAGGGTCAGCGCCGGGGCGATGGTGGCCCCGCCGAGCACCAGCGCGACGCCGAGCGCCAGCGGGGCCGGCATCACCGCGTACACGGCGAAGCTGGCCGCCACCGCGCCGAGCAGCCAGGCGAACTGGCGGGTCATGTTGGCGGCCGGTCGGCGTACTCCGAACCAGAAGCCGCCGACGGCGCTGCCGATCCCCCAGACGGCGAGCAGCACGCCGGCCAGGCTCTCCGGGTCGTCGGCCGCGGCCTGCCCGGCGAAGGCCGGGACGATCACGCCGGCGGCGCCGAACGCGATGCCGAGGCTGGCGACGCAGAGCAGCAGGGCCGGGAAGCCCCCGACCCGCAGCGGGCCGAGGCCCTTCGCCTGGTGCTCGCGCGGGTGCGGGCGCCAGCCCCGCATCACCCGGCCGAGCGCGACGGCGGTGGTCCCGACCAGGGTGACCACGGCGGACCCGACCAGCGCGGCGGCGGCGTCGGCGGCCAGTACGAACCCGGCCACCAGCAGCGGGCCGAGCACGAAGACGACCTCGAAGAGCGAGGTCTCCGCGGCGAGCGCGGTGTTGCGCAGGTGGGCGCGGCCGGTGGTGGGGGCGGTGAGGTCGTTCCAGGCGCCCCGGATGGCGGCGGTCAGCGGCGGGAAGGTGGCCCCGGCGACGCCGGCGGCCAGGTAGATCAGGGCGAGGTTGTCGGCGCCGGACCGGCTGGCCCCGAGCAGGCCGAAGAGGGCGAGCGGGTGGGCGATCGCGGTGACCAGCAGCACCGGGGTGGGACCGACCCGGTCGGCGATCCGCCCGGCGATCGGGCTGAGCGCGGCGCCGGCGAGCGCGTAGATGCCGCCGGCGACCGCGGCGAGGGAGTACCGGTCGGTCACCTCCTCGACCACGAGCAGCAGCGCGAGCGGGGTCATGCCGATCCCGAGGCGGCCGATGATGCCGAGGATCAGCAGCATCGGTGCGCCGGGGATCCGCCAGACGCCCAGGTACTGGCGCAGGGCGGCCAAGGAAGCACCTCCGGGGGAGACAGGTAACGGGCGAGAAGCCCCTTTGACCCTAACGCCGCAGCTCGCCGTGGGAATGGTCGGTTCGCTCACACGTCCGGACACGGCTCCGCCCGCGTCCCGGGCTCGGGACGCGGGCGGAGACGAGCGCGGTCAGCGCTGGAACTGCACCGGGCCGGCGTTGCGGGCCATCTGCTCCAGGCGGGCCACCCGCTGCTCCATCGGCGGGTGGGTGGCGAACATGGCGGCGATGCCGCCACCCCGCTTGAACGGGTTGTCGATCATCAGGTGGGCGGTGCTGGTGAGCTGGCCCTGCGGCGGCAGCGGGCGCATCTGCGTACCCATGTGAATCTTCCGCAGGGCGCTGGCCAGGGCCAGCGGGTCCCGGCTCAGCTCGGCGCCCGACTGGTCGGCCTGGAACTCACGGCTCCGGCTGATCGCCAGCTGGATCAGGGTGGCCGCGATCGGGCCGAGGATCAGGGTGAGCAGCAGAACCGCCGGGTTCGGGCCGTCCTCGTCGTCCGAGGAGCCCAGCGGGATGAACCAGGCGATGTTGGCCAGCATGGTGATGATGCCGGCCAGACCGGCCGCCACGCTGGAGATCAGGATGTCCCGGTTGTAGACGTGGGACAGCTCGTGCCCGATCACGCCGCGCAGCTCGCGGTAGTCGAGGATCTCCACGATCCCCTGGGTGACGCAGACCGCCGCGTTCTGCGGGTTGCGCCCGGTCGCGAACGCGTTGGGCTGGGCGGTGGGGCTCACGTACAGGCGGGGCATCGGCTGGCCCGCCTGGGTGGACAGCTCGCGGACCATCCGGTACAGCTCGGGGAACTGTGCCTCGCTGACCGGTTGCGCCCCCATCGAGCGCAGTGCGAGCTTGTCGGAGTAGAAGTAGGTCACGCCGTTCATCAGCAACGACACGACGACGGCGATGACGAGGCCACCGCTCCCGCCGAACCAGTAGCCGACCGCGAGGATCAGCGAGGTCAACAGGCCGAGCAGCGCTGCGGTCTTCAGACGGTTGTGATGCACGATCGCTCCTTCGGTGCGCGGATCCGTGCGGGATCCGCCGACCGGTTCAACACCACCGGTACCCGTCAACCATCCCGCCCATGACTGAGAGTTGGCTGAGGATTTCTGTGTGGCCGCTGTGCCGATTGGGCACCGAGGGACAAACCGCCGCTCAGCGCCCGGCCAGGTCCAGCACCAACTGCGGGGCGAAGCCCACCACCACGGCGAGGGCGGTGGCCACCCCGAGGGCCGCGACCACCAGCCGGGCGGGCCGGGCGGTGGCCGGGCCGGGCGCCGCGTAGAGAGTGGCTATCAGGCGCAGGTAGTAGGCCAGGCCGAGCACCGCGTTCAGGGCCACCACCAGGGCGAGCCAACCGGCGTGCCCGGCCAGCAGGGCCCGGACCACGGTCACCTTGGCGAACAGGCCGGCCAGGCCCGGTGGCAGGCCAGCCAACCCGACCAGCGCGAGCGCGAACGCCCCGCCCACCCACGGGTGGCGGCGGGCCGACCCGCGCAGGTCGGCCAGGGTGCCGCCGTCGCCGTCCGCCGGGCGCAGCGCCACCACCGCGGCGAAGGCGGCCAACTCCAGCAGCACGAAGAAGACCAGGTACGCGACGGCCGCCGCGTACGCCGCCGCGCGGGCGTCGGCGGTGCGGCCGGCGGCCAGCGCCAACGCGCCCAGCGGGGCGAGGACGTAGCCGGCCTGGGCCACCGAGGACCAGGCGAGCAGCCGGACGGTGCGCCGCTGGCGCAGCGCCACCAGGTTGCCCACGGTCATGGTGAGCGCGGCGAGCAGGGCCAGCACCGGCCCGGTGACGGTGGCGGGCAGCGCCCGCTGCACCACCGCGAGCAGGGCCACCACCCCGCCCAGCTTCGAGGCCGTCGACAGGTACGCGGCGACCGGCAGTGGCGCGCCGTCGTACGTGGCCGGGGCCCAGGCGTGGAACGGCACGGCGGCGACCTTGAACGCCAGCCCGGCCACCACCAGCGCCACGGCGACCGTGGTGAGCGGCAGGTCGCGCACGTGGGCGTCGGCAGCGAGGATGGCGCCGAGCCGGTCCAGGTGCAGGGCGCCGGTCACCGCGTAGAGCAGCGCCGCGCCGAGCAGGGTGAGGGTGGTGGCCACCACGCTGACCACGAAGAAGGTCACCGCCGCCTCGGCGCCGGCCAGGCTGCCCCGGCGCAGCCCGACGAGCACATAGAGCGGCAGGGTGAGCGTCTCCAGCGCCACCACCAGGGTGATCAGGTCGCCGGCCGCGCCGAGCAGCACGCCGCCGGTCATCGCGCAGGCGAGCAGGAACGCGTACTCCCCCACCGGGGTGCGGCCAGCCCGCAACAGCGGACCGGACAGCGCCAGCACGCCGAGGGTGAGCAGGGCGACGACCGCCGCGACCAGGGCGGCCCGGCCACCGAAGATGTAGGAGCAGTCGGCGCCGACGCAGAAGGTGCGCCGCTCGTCGCCCGCACCGACTCCGGCCGCGCCGAGCGCGGTGGCCGCCGCGCCGACGGCGGCCACCGCCACGGTGACGCCGGCCCGGGCCACCAGCAGGTCGGCCAGGAGCACGAGTACGGCGGTGCCGGCGGCCAGGTAGGCCGGCAGCAGCGCCACGTGGTCCACGCTCTGCACCAGACTCATCCGGCCTCACCTTTGTTCGCGACCGCGGGGCTCCGCTCCGCCGCACACCTCGCGCTCACCGGAGTCCACCTTGGTTCGCGGCTGCGGAATTCCGCTCCGCCGCACGCCCCGCGCTCAATCGAAGACCGCCAGCAGCGCGTTGACCGGGTCGGCGGCGTAGGACAGCACGAGGGCCGGGGCCAGGCCGACGGCGAGGGCGAGCAGCACCAGCGGCGCCCAGGCGGTCAACTCCGCGCCGGCCAGCCCCGGCGCGAGCCGCCCGACCGCCGGGCTGGGCCGCCCGTGGCTGACCCGGCGCAGCAGCCGCAGGAAGTACGCGGCGGTCAGCGCCCCGCCCAGCGCGGCCAGCACCGCGAGGGTGGTCCAGAGCCCGCCGCCCCGCCGGACGGCCGCGATGACGGCGAACGCCTCCCCCCAGAAGCCGGCCAGCCCGGGCAGCCCCAGCGAGGCGACCGCCGCGAAGCCGAGCAGCCCGGCCAGCCGGGGCGCGGTCTCCCGGAGCCCGGACAGCTCGGCGAGGGACCCGGTGTGCGTACGGTCCTTGACCGCCCCGGCCAGGAAGAAGAGCAGGCCGGTGATCACGCCGTGCGCGATGTTGCCGATCAGCGCGGCCTGCAGGCCGGTGGCGGTGAGCGTGGCCACCCCGAGCAGCACGAAGCCCATGTGTCCCACACTGGAGTACGCGATCAGCCGCTTCAGCTCGTCCTGCGCGAGGCAGACCAGGGACCCGACGAGGATCGCCGCCACGGCGAGCACCCCGAGCACCGGGGCGGCCCAGCGGGCGCCCTCCGGGGCCACCCCGACCGCCACCCGGATCAGGCCGTACGTGCCCATCTTGAGCAGCACCCCGGCGAGGATCACGCTGCCCACGGTGGGCGCCTGGGTGTGCGCGTCGGGCAGCCAGGAGTGCAACGGCCAGAGCGGGCTCTTCACCGCGAACGCCAGCGCCAGCAGGGTGAACGCGGCGAGCTGGGTGCCCCAGGGCAGCCCGGACCCGCCGGTCAGCGTCACCAGGTCGGCGGTGCCGGCGGCCGCGACCACCACGTAGACGCCGACCAGCAGCAGCACCGAGCCGAAGAGGGTGTAGAGGACGAACTTGCGGGCCGCCCGCCGCCGGTCGTCGCCGCCCCAACCGGCGATGATCGCGTACATCGGGAGGAGGACGACCTCGAAGAAGAGGAAGAAGAGCACCAGGTCGAGGGCGAGGAAGGTGCCCAGGATGCCCACCTCGACCACCAGCAGCAGCGCGACCAGGGCCCGCCCGCTGCCACCGCCCTCGGGCACCCGCCACAGCGTGTAGCCGCAGCAGAGCAGGGTGAGCAGCGCGGTCAGCACCACCAGCGGCCAGGAGATGCCGTCCACCCCGAGGTGGAAGCGCAGGTCGAGGCCGGGCACCCAGGGCAGGTCGAGCTGGTGCCAGGGCTGCACCGCGGGCGACGGCCCGTAGCCGAACCAGCCGTGGTCGCCGCCCACCAGCGGCAGGGTGGCGAGCAGCGTCAGCCCCGCGGCGGCGGTGCCCACCAGCCGCCCGGCCCGGTCGCCGGGCATGGCGGCCGCCGCGACGGCGCCCAGCGCGGGCACCGCGAGGACCGCGACCAGCAGGAACTCCCCGAACGTCATGAGGCCACTCCGATCAGCGCCACGGCGAGGCCGATCAGCAGGGCGCCGGCCAGCACGCCGGCCGCCGCGCGCGGCAGCGCCGCCCGGTGCAGGGCGGCCAGCCCGCCGCCCAGCTCGACCGCGGCCCGGCCGCTCCCCTCCACCAGGCCGTCCACCCCCAGCTCGTCCCCGGCACGCACGGCCCGGGCCAGCGCGGTCGTCGGGCGTACCACGAGGGCGTGCTGGACGTCGTCGAGGCGGAACGCCCGGGCGAAGACCGGCCGCAGCGGACCCAGGAAGCGGGCCGGATCGGCGGCCGGGTCGCGGCGCCAGCCGACCCAGGCGACGCCGGCCCCGGCCAGCAGCAGCACCAGCGGCAGCAGCAGGTTCGGCGCGAGGTGGACCAGCTCGACGGCCTCCCCGGTGCGGTCGGCCGGAACGCGGAGGCGGTCGGCGAACCACGGCGCGAAGGCGGCCAGGCCGAGCAGCGCGGCGGGAATCGCGAGCAGCAGCACCGGCCAGCGCAGCACTGCGGGCGGGTCGTGCGGGTGGGCCAGCGGGAGCCGGGCCGCGCCGAGGAAGGCGCGCAGCAGCAGGCGGGTGGCGTACCAGGCGGTGACGGCGACGCCGAGCAGCCCGGCCAGCCAGACCAGCCAGCCGACCCAGGCGTAGCTCGGGCCGCTGCCCTCCAGCGCGGCGGCCTCGGCGGCGGCGAGCACGCCGTCCTTGCTCCAGAAGCCGGACAGCGGCGGCACCCCGGCGAGCGCACCGAGGCCGATCACCGTGCACCAGAAGGTCACCGGCATGGCGGCGCGGAGGCCGCCCATCCGGGACATCAGGGTGGTGCCGACGGCGTGGATCACCGCGCCGGCGGCGAGGAACAGCAGCGCCTTGAACGCGGCGTGGGTGAGCAGGTGGAACAGTGCCGCCGCGGGCGCGCCGACGGCGAGCGCGCCGGTCATGTAGCCGATCTGGGAGACCGTCGACCAGGCCAGCACCCGCTTGATGTCGTCCTGCGCGGTGGCGGCGAACGCGCCCAGCAGCAGGGTGACCGCCGCCATCACGCCCAGCACGGCGAGGGCGGCCGGGGCCTGCGCGAAGAGCGGGAAGAGCCGGGCCACCGCGTACACGCCGGCGGCGACCATGGTGGCGGCGTGGATCAGCGCGGAGATCGGGGTGGGGCCGGCCATCGCGTCCGGCAACCAGGTGTGCAGCGGGAACTGGGCGCTCTTGCCGGCCACCCCGGCGAGCAGCAGCAGGCACGCGGCGGTGAGCGTGCCGGTGGAGTAGTGGTGGGCCAGCACGTCGGCGATCCGGAAGCTGCCCGCGGCGACGCCGAGCAGCGCGATGCCGAGCAGGAAGCCGACGTCACCCACCCGGGTGACCAGGAACGCCTTCACCGCGGCGGCGGGCGCCTCGGGCAGCCGCCGGTCGTGGGCGATGAGCAGGTACGAGCAGAGGCCCATCACCTCCCAGCCGACCAGCAGCAGGATCAGGTCGCCGGAGACCACCACGGTCAGCATCGCGGCGGTGAAGAGACTGATCTGCGCCGCGTACGGCGGGTAGCGGTGGTCCACCTCGACGTCGTCGTGCGGGCCGCGCTTCAGGTAGCCGATCGAGTAGACCTGCACGGCCAGGGCCACCGCGGCCACCGCCGTGGCCACCAGCACCGCCACGCCGTCCAGCCGGTAGCCGAGGGTGACCGTCAGCCCGCCCAGCTCGACCCAGGTGGTGCCGCCCTCGACCGGGCGGTCCACCCGGACCAGCAGCGCCACCCCCGCCAGCAGCGCCACCGCCGCACCGGCCACGCCGAGCGCGATCGCCACCCGCCGGGCCCGGTCCTCGCCGGTCGCCGCGCCCCTGGGCGACGGCGGCAGCAACAGCCCGACCAGGCCCACCAGCAGGGGTACGCCCGGCAGCGCCGCCGCGAGCAGTCCGGTCACTTCTCCCCCTCCGGCGCGTCGGTGGCCGGCCCGCCCGACGGCGAGCTCGCCGGGCCGGCGGGCGCGTCGGTGGCCGGCCCGCCCGACGGCGAGCTCGCCGGGCCGGCGGGCGCGCCGGCGGGCACGGCCCCCGGCGGCTCGGTCAACGGCACGTCGTCCACGGTCACGCTGGCCCGCAGCCGGTAGAGCTGGAGCACGATGGCCAGCCCGACGCCGATCTCGGCGGCGGCGAGCACGATCACGAAGAGCGCGAAGACCTGACCGGAGTGCGGCAGCTGGGCCCGGACCGTGGTGTCGGCGGTGACCAGGATCAGGTTCACCGCGTTCAGCATCAGCTCGACGGCCATCAGCACGAGGACGGCGTTGCGGCGGCGCAGCACGCCGTAACCGCCGAGGCCGAACAGCAGCGCGGCGGTGACGTACGGGATGATCGGCCTCACCCGCGCCCACCCTCCTCGGCGACCGTGGCCATGGCACCGGCCGGCTCGGGTCGGGCCGAAGGTCCGCCGGCCGGGCGGCGTTGACGGCCCGGCGCGCCGGGCCGGCCGATGTCGACGCGGGACAGCACGATCGCGCCCACCAGGGCGGCGAGCAGCAGCACCGAGAGCAGCTCGAAGGGCAGCACCCAGGAGCGGAAGACCTGCTCGCCCAGGCGGTCGGCGGTGCCCGCGGCGGGCAGGTCCACCCGGGACCAGCGGAACGCGTGGACCAGCAGCACGGCCAGACCCAGGCCGCTGCCGCCGCCGATCAGCGCGGCCGGCCAGCCGGGCCGGTCCAGGTCGGCGGAGGCGCCGATCGGGGCGCGGGTCAGCATCACCGCGAAGAGCAGCAGCACCACCACCGCGCCGACGTAGATCAGCACCTGCACCCAGGCCACCAGCTCGGCGGTGAGCACCAGGTAGTCGCCGGCCAGCGCGCCCAGGCAGACCACCAGCCAGAGGCCGGCCCGGACCAGGTGCCGGGTGCCCACCACCAGCGCGGCGGCACCGACCGCCACCGCGCCGAGGGCCAGCAGCAGCACGTCCGCACCGGTCATGACGGCGTGCCCTCGCCCTGGTCGGCGCCGGGCTCGGGGCGTACCCGGGACGGGGCCGGACGCGCGGCGGGGGCCGCGGCCTTGCGGGCGGCGGTGGTCTCCTCCTTCGAGGGTTCGCCGCGCTGGTCGTGGGCCGGCGGTGGCGGGACCGTGCCCATCCACTCGCCGAGGTGGTCCTTGTCGTGCAGCAGGTCCTTGATGTCGTACTCGGCGTACTCGAACTCGGGCGACCAGTAGAGCGCGTCGAACGGGCAGACCTCGACGCAGATGCCGCAGTACATGCAGAGCGAGAAGTCGATGTCGAACCGGTCGAGCACGTTGCGCTGGCGGGGGCGGGCGGCGCCGGGCACCGCCACCTCCTCCTTGTGCGAGTCGATGTAGATGCACCAGTCCGGGCACTCCCGGGCGCAGAGCATGCAGACCGTGCAGTTCTCCTCGAGCAGCGCGATCACCCCGCGCGAACGGGGCGGCAACTCGGGGGCGACGTCCGGGTACTGCTGGGTGGTCGAGCGTCGGGTCATCGTCCGCAGGGTGACCGCCAGCCCCTTCGCCAGCCCGCCACCGGGCACACCAGTGCGCTCACTGCGCTCGCTCATGCCGCCCATCCTGCCCTGTGGCCCGGGTGCGCGCGACCACCACCCGGGGCATTGCGGCGGTACGGTGGCTGCGGATCACTCCCCGATCGCGGTGAGCCCGGGCGGGGGCGGGAGCATCTCGACGCCGAGCTGCTGGAGGACCTGGAACAGCTCGTTGACGCTCCACACGTCCACGATCCGGCCGCTGTCGTCGAACCGCAGGAACGTCGCCCCGGAGTAGCTGACCACCCGGCCGGTCGGCGGCACCGGGCCGAACTGCCCGGCCTGTGTGCCGGCGGCCCGCCAGTGCACAGCCACCCGGTCGCCGGAGGCCACCACCTCGACGATCTTGTAGCGCAGGTCCGGGAAGGACGCCCGGCGGTCCCGGTGCCAGGCCAGGGCGGCCGCCGGCCCGGTCCCGCCCAGCCCCGGGCAGTCCTCGGCGACCAGCTCGTACGCGGTCTCCTCACGGGTCGCGTTCCACACGTCGGTGATGAAGCGTCGGGCCACGGCCTCCACATCGGTCACCGCGGCAGCCTAGTCCCCGCCTCCGGGCGGGCCTGCCGGACCGGGCGGGAACGACCATGATGGGACGGGACGACAGCGACAGGAGGCAGCGACGTGAGCGCGAGGAGTGAGCCGGGGTTGCGAGCCCCGCAGTCACGAACCGAGGTGGCACCGTGACCCAGAGCGGCGACGAGATCCTGAACCGGACCGGCGGAAAGTACGTCGAGCCGGGCGGCGAGTTCACGCGCGACCAGCGCTACATCGCCACCCGGATCACCGCCGACGCGCGGGACGGCTGGCCGGTGACACCCGGCCGGTACCGGCTGGCGGTGAGCCGGGCCTGCCCGTGGGCGAGCCGGCTGATCATCGCCCGCCGGCTGCTCGGGCTGGAGGACGCGATCTCGATGGCGGTGGCCGGGCCGACCCACGACAAGCGGAGCTGGACCTTCGACCTGGACCCGGGCGGGCGGGACCCGGTGCTCGGCATCGAGCGGCTGGCCGAGGCGTACTTCAAGCGCTTCCCCGGATACGACCGGGGCATCACCGTGCCGGCGATCGTGGACGTGCCGACCGGGCAGGTGGTCACCAACGACTACGCGCAGATGGGCCTGGACCTGTCCACCGAGTGGACCGCGTACCACCGCGAGGGCGCGCCGGAGCTCTACCCGGAGCGGCTGCGGGACGAGATCGACGAGGTCAACGCCGTGGTGTTCAAGGACGTGAACAATGGCGTCTACCGGTGCGGCTTCGCCGGCGGCCAGGAGGCGTACGAGAGCGCGTACCGCCGGCTCTTCGACCGGCTCGACTGGCTGAGCGAGCGGCTGAGCGGGCAGCGCTACCTGGTCGGTGACACGATCACCGAGGCGGACGTACGGCTGTTCACCACGCTGGTCCGCTTCGACCCGGTCTACCACGGCCACTTCAAGTGCAACCGGCAGAAGCTGACCGAGCTGCCGGTGCTCTGGGCGTACGCCCGGGACCTGTTCCAGACCCCTGGTTTCGGCGACACCGTCGACTTCGACCACATCAAGCGGCACTATTACGAGGTGCACCGGGACATCAACCCGACCGGGATCGTGCCGCTCGGCCCGGACCTGTCGGGCTGGCTCACCCCGCACGGCCGGGAGGCCCTGGGCGGTCGACCCTTCGGGGACGGCACCCCGCCCCCGCCGCCGGCCGAACCCGTCGACCCCGCCCACACCCCGCTGCGGGTCGGCTGAGTCTCCGGAGGGCCCCTGCGTCAGGCGGGGGCCCTCCTCACATCGCCAGCCGGACGGCGGCGGTCAGGACGAGCTGGGCCAGGGCCAGCGGGACGAGCACCAGCCAGCAGAGCCGCTGGAGCTGGTCCTCGCGCAGCCGCGGGTACGACACCCGGAGCCAGATGATCACGAAGGCCACGGCGAAGACCTTGAGCAGGGTCCACAGCCAGCCCAGCTGGGCGTCCGCGAACGGGCCCTGCCAGCCGCCGAGGAAAAGCACGGTGGTCAGCGCCGCGATCACCACGATGCCGACGTACTCGGCGAGCAGGAAGAACGCGAAGCGCAGACCGGTGTACTCGGTCATGTAGCCGAAGACCAGCTCGGAGTCGGCCACCGGCATGTCGAACGGCGGCCGCCGGATTTCCGCCAGCCCGGCGACGAAGAAGATCACCATGGCCGGCGCCTGCCAGAGCAGCCACCACGGCCGCCACGCCTCGACGATGCCGGGCAGGCTGAGCGTCCCCGCCGCCATCGCCACCGATGCGGCGGCCAGCACCAGCGGCAGCTCGTAGCCGAGCAGCTGGGCGGCGCCGCGCAGCCCGCCGAGCAGGCTGTACTTGTTGGCCGAGGCCCAGGCGGACATCAGCACCGCCAGCACCCCGATGCCGACCACGGCCAGCACGAAGAACAGGCCGATGTCCAGCGGCTGCCCGACCAGGTCGCCCGGGCCGAGCGGGATCACCAGCAGGGCCAGCAGGTACGGCACCAGCGCCACCGCCGGGGCCAGCCGGAACACCGGCCGGTCGGCGTCGCGCGGGGTGACGTCCTCCTTCTGCACGAACTTGACGCCGTCGGCGATGAGCTGCGCCCAGCCGTGGAAGCCGCCCGCGTACATCGGGCCGAGCCGGCCCTGCATGTGCGCCATGACCTTGTGCTCGGCCTGCCCGACGATCAGGGGCAGGGTGAGGAACGCGACCAGCACGCCGGCCACCCGGAGGACCAGCTCCAACCAGGCGGGCATCAGCCGTCCCCCTCCTCGGTCCCCGGTTCGGCGGCCGGCTCCTGCCGGGGCGGGCCGGTCGGCGGCTCGCCCGGGGTCGGCCGGCCCGGCGCCCCGGGCCCGGCCGGGGCCGGACCCGCCGGTCGCTCCCCGGGCGTACCCCGGGCCGGGCCCGCCGGCCGCTCGGCCGAAGTGGACCGGGTCGGGCCCGCCGGTCGCTCCGCAGTGGTCGGGCGGGCCGGGCGCTCGCCCGGGGCGGGGCGTGGCGGGCGTTCCCGGGCCGGGCGGGCGGGCGTACCCCCGCGCGGGCCCTCGCCCACCCCGGCCGCGCCGGCGGGCGTGGGCGTCGTCCCCCACTCCCCCGGCGCCGGTACGCCCGGCGGCCGGAT
The DNA here is from genome assembly GCF_054963695.1 of Micromonospora sp. RTBAU3-60. Taxonomy (NCBI): domain Bacteria; kingdom Bacillati; phylum Actinomycetota; class Actinomycetes; order Micromonosporales; family Micromonosporaceae; genus Micromonospora; species Micromonospora sp. RTBAU3-60. The sequence goes on from NZ_JBUEGB010000006.1 coordinate 131,594, forward strand.
CGGCCGGCGACCGCCGCCGGCCTCCGACTCTCCCGGCTCCTTCGCGCCCGGCCAGGGCTTGGCGACCCGGGAGGCGAGCACGAACTCCTTGCGCAGCGGGTGCCCCTCGAACTCAGGCGGCAGCAGCAGCGGGCGCAGCTCGCCATGCCCGTCGAAGCCGATGCCGAACATCTCGTGGGTCTCCCGCTCGTGCCAGCCCGCGCCGGCGAAGAGGTCGACCACGGACGCCACGACCGGCGCCTCCCGGGGCACCCGGGTGCGCAGCAGCAACCCATGCCGGTGCCGCGTCGACCAGAGGTGGGCCACCACGTCGAAACCCTCGGCCAGCTCGTCCACCGCCGACAGCCAGTCGAAGAAGTCGAGGCCCAGCTGGGCATCGTCGCGAGCCGCGCGCACCGCGTCCCGCCAGCTCGCCGGGGGTACGTCGACGGTGGCGCGGGCGTACGCCTGGCCACCGGAGACCGACGCGGTGACCTCGACCGGCGCGAGCAGCGCGACCAACCGCTGGCCGACCTCTTCCGGAGTCATGCCGCTGATCCTATGGCGTCCCGACTCGCGTCGAGCCGCCCGCGTGCTCCGGCCGGTTCCGCCGCTTTGCGGGCGGGCGGCCGCCCGGCAGGGAAGGATGTTCACCGTGCGTGCTGTGACTGTGACTCCCGGCGTCCCGAACTCGCTGCGCTGCGATCCCGACTGGCCCGAACCGCCCCCCGAGGAGGGGGCAATCCTGGTCGAGGCGCTGGCCGTGGGCATCTGCGGCACCGACCAGGAGATCATCTCCGGCGCCTACGGCGAGGCGCCGCCCGGGCAGGAGCGGCTCGTGCTCGGCCACGAGGCGCTGGGCCGGGTGCTGGAGGACCCGACCGGCACCCTTCGGCCCGGCGACCTGGTGGCCGGCATCGTCCGGCACCCCGACCCGGTGCCGTGCCAGAACTGCGCGGTGGACGAGTGGGACATGTGCCGCAACGGGCAGTACACCGAGCACGGCATCAAGGGGCTCCCCGGGTTCGCCCGGGACCGGTGGCGGGTGCAGCCGAAGTTCGCCGTCGGCTTGGACCCGATGCTCGCCCCGGTGGGCATGCTGCTGGAGCCGACCAGCGTGCTGGCGAAGGCCTGGGACCACATCGAGCGGATCGGCCGCCGCGCCGAGTGGAAGCCGCAGACCGTGCTGGTGACCGGGGCCGGGCCGATCGGCCTGCTGGCCGCGCTGCTCGCCACCCAGCGCCAGCTGTCCGTGCACGTGCTGGACCGGGCCACCAGCGGGCCGAAGCCGGAGCTGGTCCGCTCGCTCGGCGCGACCTACCACACCTCGCGGGTGAGCGAGCTGGACTTCGCGCCGGACGTGGTGGTGGAGTGCACCGGCGCGCCGGTGGTGGTGATGGACGCGATGTGCCAGGCCGGGCCGACCGGCATCGTCTGCCTCACCGGGGTGTCCAGCGGCGGCCGGACCATCGACTTCGACGCGGGCGCGCTCAACCGCGAGCTGGTGCTGGAGAACAACGTGGTCTTCGGCTCGGTGAACGCCAACCGGCGGCACTGGGAGATGGCCGCCGAGTCCCTCGCGCGGGCCGACCAGGGCTGGCTGAACTCGCTGATCACCCGCCGCGTGCCGGTGGCGGCGTACACCGAGGCGTACGCCACCGGACCGGACGACATCAAGGTGGTGCTGGACTTCACGGCCTGAGCGGCCGGGCGGCCCGCGGCTCAGATGCCGGGCAGCCGGCCGTTGCGGAACAGGTCGACGAAGAGTTGGTGGTCCTCGCGGGCCCGGATCCCGTACGCGTGCGCGAAGTCGACCAGGTACCGGACGAAGCCCTCCGCGTCGGCGTCGACCGCGGCGACGATCGCCTCCTCGGTCGAGTAGTCGACCAGGTCGTGGCTGGACTCGTCGTCGGCGACGGAGTGCATCCGGGCCACCGCCCGGCCGAGGTCGGTGAGCACCCCGGCGAGTTCCTCGGGCTCGTTCACGTCGGCCCAGTCCAGGTCGGCCGCGTACGGGGACACCTCGGCGACGAGCTGGCCGACCCCGTCCAGCTCGGTGAACCCCACCCACGGGTCGGCGTACGCCTGCAGCGCCCGCTGCGACTCGGCGGTCCGGTGCCCCTGGTGCCGGAAGTAGGACCGGACCCGCTCGTCGTCGATGTGCCGGGCCACCGCCGGCACCTGGGCCTGCTTCATGTAGATGACGACGTCGTTCTCCAGCGCCTGGGTGTGCCCCTCCAGCAGCAGGTTGTACGAGGGCAGCCCGGCCGAGCCGATGCCGACGCCCTTGCGCAGCACCACGTCCTTGATGGTGGCGGCGACCGGGCGGAGCCGGGCGGTGGCCGCCGGCAGGGTGGCCAGGTAGTCGTGGAACGCGGCGCAGACCTTCTCCCGGGTCGCGGCGTCGACCTCGAAGACGCCGTCGCCGAGGGAGAACCGGCGGTCGTAGTTGTCGATGGTGGTCTGCTCGGCGAGCAGGTCCACCCGGGTGTTCAGCCGGGCCTGCTGGAGCACCCGGCGCAGCACGCCGTCGGCGTTGGCCAGGGTGATCGAACCGATCGCGTCGTCCCCGCCGGCCGCGATGGCCCGCAGCTCGGTCAGGTACGACCGGGCGAAGCCGCTGACCAGCTCGCCGATCACCCGGTCGGAGAGCGCCTTGGCGTAGCCGAGCAGGGCCACGCTGGCCGCGAACCGCTTCAGGTCCCAGGAGAACGGCCCGACGTACGCCTCGTCGAAGTCGTTGACGTTGAACACGAGCTGCCCGGAGGCGTTCATGTAGGTGCCGAAGTTCTCGGCGTGCAGGTCGCCGTGGATCCACACCCGGCTGGTCCGGTCGTCGAGGTAGCGGTCGCTGACGAAGTCGCCGCGCTGGTCGGCGTAGAAGAGCGACGCGCTGCCCCGGTAGAACGCGAACGGGGAGGCGGCCATCTTGCGGAACTTGCGGCGGAACGCCGCCGGGTCGAGCGCCATCGAGGCGCCGAACTCCTCGGTCAGCACGTCGACGATGAAGGCGCAGCGCTTGTCCGCAGACTGGGTCATGGCCCGCACGCTAGCCCCCGGCCGCCAACGGCGACCTCGACCGGCCGGCGGGGGCGACGTCAGCCGGCCGGTGGGCGGACCGGCGGCGCGGTGAGGGATTCGACCGGGCGCGGCGTGCTCTCCGCGGGCCGCGGGTCGACCGGCGGGGCGAGCCGGTCCGGGCGGGCCACCCCGCCGATGCCGGACTCCTCGGCGGCGATCTTCTCCTGCAGCCGGAGGATGCCGTGCAGCAGCGCCTCCGGGCGGGGCGGGCAGCCGGGCACGTAGACGTCGACCGGGATGAGCTGGTCGACTCCCTTGGTCACCGAGTAGGAGTCCCAGTACGGGCCGCCGCAGTTGGAGCAGGCGCCGAACGAGATCACGTACTTCGGCTCGGGCATCTGGTCGTAGAGCCGCTTGATCGCCGGGGCCATCTTGTCGGTGACCGTGCCGGAGACCACCATGAGGTCGGCCTGCCGGGGGCCGTGGGCGAACGGGATCACCCCGAGCCGGATGAAGTCGTGGCGGCCCATGCTGGTGGCGATGAACTCGATGGCACAGCAGGCCAGCCCGAAGTTGAACACCCAGAGCGAGTACCGCCGGCCCCAGTTCAGCACGAACCGGATCGGCTCGCCGAGCACCGCCGGAACCTGCACCTCAGGCCTCCCTCACCTGTCCCCGATGTGACAGTCAACCACAGCGCCGGAGGTGGCAACCCGCGCAACCGTCGCCGGCGTCGATGCGTGTGACGGATGTCGATCGCGTCGGCGGCGACGCGCACGGGGAGGACCAGATGACGGTGACCAGGGAACCGCGGCTCGGTGAGCCGCCACCTGAGCGGACCGCGGAGCGCCCGGAGCGGGCCGAGGCGATCGACTTCGACGGGCTCTACCATGCGCACTTCCGGTCCCTGACGCTCCAGCTCGCCGCGTACTGCGGGGACCTCTCACAGGCCCAGGACCTGGTCCAGGAGGCGTTCTGCCGGGCGTTCGCCCGCTGGTCCCGGGTGTCCCGCTACGACGACCCGGTGGCCTGGGTACGCCGGGTCGCCTGGAACCTCGCCACCAGCCGCTGGCGGCGGCTGCGGACCGCCCAGGCCTGGCTGCGCCGGCAGCGGGAGGAGCACGTGCCCGGGCCGGACCCGGACCGGGTGGCCCTGACCGCCGCCCTGGCCCAGCTGCCGCCCAGCCAGCGGCGCGCGGTGGTGCTGCACTACCTGGCGGACCTCTCCGTCACGCAGATCGCCCTGCAGGAGGGGGTGCCGGAGGGCACGGTCAAGTCCTGGCTGCACCGGGGCCGGGCGGCGCTGGCCGCGCAACTGACCGGCACGAACGAGGTGGACGACCATGAGTGAGTTCGAGGACATCCTGGTCGGCGGCGAGTTCGCCGCGTTCCGCGCGGCGTACGCGCCGGCGGTGCGGCCGGTCGGCCCGGCAGCGGTACGGGAGACGGTACGCCGTCGGCGGCGGCGTACCGCGGTCGTCACCGCGGCGGCCGTGGTGCTCGCCGTGGCGATCCCGGTCACCGCGAACGCGGCGCTGCATCGGCGCGACCGTCCGCCGCACGTGCCAGCCGCTACTCCCGGCTCGACCCCGTCTGCCACCACCCCGTCGCCGACGCCGAGCACGGCCAGCCCCACCCGGGCCGCGCCGGACGGACGGATCAGCAGGGCACAACTGCTGGCCGCCCGCCTCGACCTGCCCACCTGGCCATCGTACGCCCCGAAGACCTGCACCACCCACGATGTGCGGCTGCGGGCCGAGCCGGAGCCGGACTACCGGCCGGTGCTGCTGGGTGATGAACTCCGCTACGGCGATCTCGACGGCGACGGCGCCACCGAGACAGTCGGCCTGGTCGGCTGCCGGTTCGGCGAGGCCAAGGCCAAGCAGGTGCTGGCCTTCGACCGGGACGAGACCGGCCGCATCGTCACCATGGGCCGGATCGTCGGCACCCGCGAGGGGATGGATGACATCACCGAGTTCTCGGTGCAGGCCGACGGGAAGGTCCGGGTGCGGGTGGCCGACATCCAGCCCTGCTGCAGCACTCCTGAGTGGGCGCCACAGCGGCAGTGGCGGACGTACGCCTGGACCGGCGACCGGTTCGCCCAGACCGCCGGGCCGACGAAGTTCGGGATCGACCCCAGGCTGACCGACCTCACCCTGACCGCTGGTGACCTCGTGCTCGAGCCGCCGGACAATGTGGGCAGGCGGCTCGGGTCGGTGACCGTCACCGTGGTCAACAAGGGGCCGGTGGACGTGCCCCGGCTCGGCTTCACCGACTTCTCCAGCGTCGGTAGGCCCTCGGGCGGTGACGTGACCCGGTGCCGGCCGGTGCGATCGGAGGGGTCCGACGCCTGCGTGCTGGACAGCCTGCCGGCCGGGGGACGAAAGACGTACACCTTCCGGTTCCTGATCGGCCCGGTGCCGATGGGCGGGCCAGCGCTCCTGCGCGTCATCCACTACGACTCGCAGGAGCAGTACTGGACGGACCTGAAGCCGAAGGACAACGCGGTGGAGCTGCACACGGCCGGCTAGGCGTACACCCCCTGCGGACGCGGCGACCCGGTGGCCCGGGTCGCCGCGTCGCATTCGCGACAAATCAGGTTGCAACCGGCGACTTGGCAGAGACGTGTCCCCACCATCGGGCGGACGGAAGCGCCGCCGCCCACCCACGGGGATCACGGGAGGAACAGCAATGACCACACGTAAGGCACGGGTCGCCACCGCGCTGCTCGGCGGGGCCGCCGCCCTGCTCACCCTGGCGGCACCCGCCACCGCCGCGACCGCGACGGCTCGGCCCAGCATCACCGCCCAGCAGCTCGTCCTGACCCCGACCGACCGGGGGTACGTCGGGACGATGACCGCGACGGTGACCAACCCGGGCTCGACCGCCACCTCGGTGGACCTGGTCGTCACCGAGCCGGCCGGGGCCTCCTTCACCACCATTGAGCCCGGCGGCCCGTGCTTCTACGAGCGGCTGGTGGAGAACCGGCTGGTCAACAGCTGCTACGGCGGCCGGGTCGAGGCGGGGGCGAGCGTGACGTTCCAGCTCGGCTTCCACGTCTGGACCACCGCCCGGGACTACCCGATGGTGTCCCGGGACGGGCGCATCGCGGTGGTGCCGGCGGGTGCCACCGATCCGTCGGGCACCGCCCGGTTCACCACCCTGTTCGAGTCCACCACGGGCAGCGTGCGCAGCCCACGGACGTACGTGCAGGCCACCGAGACGGACCTGACCATCCGCGGCGAGGCCGTGGTGCTGACCAGGCAGGCCGACGGCAGCCTGCTCGGCCGGATGCCGGTCACCGTCCGGTACGGCAACGACGCCCCGTCGTTCCACCTGAACGTCAACGCCGCCCTCCCGGCGGGCGTCATCGTCCACCACATCGAGCCGCAGGACATGCCGAGCTTCCCGGACTCTTTCGTCGTGCCGGGAGGCCGGTTCATGCCCGGTGAGGAGCGGGCCTTCGACGTCTACCTCAGCGCCCCCGCGGGGACCCCGGCCGGCGCGCTGGGCACCGGCTCGTACACGCTCAGCCCGAGCTACTTCTACGGCAGCTCCATGCCGGACGTCGACCCGGCGGACAACACCACCTCGTTCCCGCTGACGGCGGTCGAGGCGGGCTGACCACGTGACGGCGGGTCCGGCGCGATGCGCCGGGCCCGTTTCGTCCATCTGGGGCGCCCATAGTGGATCAGCATCGCTATGGTGCTGATCGATGCCCGCCGGCAACGGCGTGACACCAACCACGGGGAGGAACATCCATGCCAATCACCATGCCTGTCGGACGCCGAATCGCGGCCGGCCTGCTCGGCTCCGCGCTGGCGGTGCTCGCCGCCGGGGCGCCGGCCGCCGCCGCGCCGAGCCAGTCCAGCGACACGCTCTCCGTCACCGCGCAGCGGCTGGTGCTGGAGCCGACCGACCGGGGCTACGTCGGCACCCTGAGCGCCACGGTCACCAACAACGGCCCGACCGCCACTCAGTTCAACCTGACCTTCCTCGAACCGGCCGGCGCGTCGGCGGGTGACCTGGTCCCGTCCGACACCTGCTGGTGGTCCGCCTCGGGCGTCGGAGTCCGCCTTCGCATCATGTGCGGTGGCTCCACCACGTGGCTCGAGCCCGGTGCCAGCCAGACGTACGGCCTGAAGATCCAGGTCCTCACCACCCCGCGCGACTACGCCATGGTCGTCGACGACGGCTCCGTCGGTGTGCTGGTCGGAAACTCGGAGCAGCCGGTGGCCAGCGCTCCCTTCACCACCCTCTTCCGCTCCACCAAGGGCGGCATCAACAAGCCGAAGCCATACGTGCAGGCGACGCAGACCGACATCTCGCTCCGCGCCAGCGCGGTCACGCTCGACCGGCAGCCCGACGGGAGCCTCAAGGGCCGGATGCCGGTGACCGTCCGGTACGGCAACGACGCGCCCTCGCTCCTCCTCAACGTCCGAGCCAGCCTGCCGGCCGGCGTCTGGGTGGATCACATCGAGCCGCAGGACCTGCCGAGCTTCCCTGAAGCGTTCACCGTGCCGGAGGGCCGGTTCATGCCGGGCGAGGAGCGCAGCGTCGACGTCATTCTCACCGCGCCCGCCGGCACCCCGGCCGGCGAGCTGGGCACCGGGTCCTACACGGTCGAGCCGAGCTATCCGATCAGCCTGACCGACGTGGACCCGACCGACGACACCACCTCGTTCACCGTCACGGCAAACTGAACGACAGTCGTCCGGCCGGGGGTGCTTCCCCGGCCGGACGACAGCGTCGGGCCGCGAGCGGCACTCACCAGGTGGGGCGTTGCAACAGCCCGACGAACTCCACCAGCAGCCGTTCCCGCAGGGGCACCGGGGCGGCGTCGAGCAGGGTGTTCACGGCCGCCATCCGGTCCGGCGCCGGCCCGGCACCGAGCCCGAGGCCGGCGGCCAGTCCGGCGATCAACTCCGGGGTGAGTTCCTCCGGGGTCAGCGACGCCGCGAGCGCACGCACCTCCGGCGGCAGCGCGACCGGGCCGGCCGCCCGCGCGGCCGCCGCCGCGCCGGCCAGCGCCGGGCCGAACTCGGCCACCCGCGGGGCCACCGCCGCGGTCACCGTGAGGTGCACGCTGGCCGGCAGCCCGGCGTACGCGAGCTGGGGCTGGGTGTGCCAGCCGCACGCGGTCAGCTCGTCGACCAGCACGAACAGGTCGAGACCGGGGTCGTCGCTGGTGAAGCAGACCACGGTCGACTCCGGCTCGGCCAGCAGCCGCAGCCCGTCGACGGCGCGTACCGCGTCGGCCAGCCCGGACACCGCCTCCCGGGTCCGCGCGGCCAGCCGCAGGTAGCCGGCCTCGCCGAGGTGGCGCAGGGTGGCGTACGCGGCGGCGATCGGCCCGCCCGACCTGGTGGAGGCGATCACCGGGTTGACCATGGTGTACCCGGGCCAGTCCGCGTACCCGAAGTACTGCGGCGCCCGCAGCCTGGCGTCCCGGTGCAGCAGCACCGACACCCCCTTCGGGGCGTACGCGTACTTGTGCAGGTCGACGGAGATCGAGGTGACCCCGTCGACGGCGAAGTCGAACGCCGGCACCGGCGCGCCGAGCCGCCGCAGCCAGGGCAGCGTCCAGCCGCCGAAGCAGGCGTCCACGTGGCAGCGCACCCCGGCCGCCGCCGCCACCGCCGCGATCTCCGCGACCGGATCGATCACGCCGTGCGCGTACGCGGGGGCGGAGGCGGCGACCAGCACGGTCTCCGGCCGGATCGCGGCGGCCACGTCCGCCACTGCCGGCCGCAGGGTGGCCGGGTCCACGGGCACGGTGTCGAGGGCCACCCGCAGGTAGTGGGCCGCCTTGGCGAACGCGGCGTGCCCGCTGGCCGGCACCACGATCCGCGGCGCGGCGAGGTCCGGCCGGGCGTCCCGGGCCGCCTTGACGGCCAGGATCAGTGACTCGGTGCCGCCGCCGGTGACGCTGCCGACCACCTCCGGGGCGCTCGTGCCCGGGCCACCGCCGAGCAGCCGGGCGGCCGCCCCGACCAGGGCGTTCTCCATCGCCAGCAGGGACGGAAAGGCTGTCGGGTCGAGCCCGTTGACGTGGGCGCTCTCCGCGTACGCGGCCCGGGCCAGCTCGTCCAGCCCTGCCACGCCGGGGTCGTAGACGTAGGCGAACAGCCGCCCGCCGTGGGTCGGCCGGTCGGCCGCGCGCAGGGCCCGGATCTCCGCCAGCACCTGTTCCGCGGGCACCCCTTCGACGGGCAGCGCGCCCGTCCCTTCCTCGATCATCGACTCGTGACGCCCTTTCTCGTGGCGGTCGGCAGGGCAGGGGCCCCGGTCAACGCCGTGCGTGGTGGAGGAGGCCCCTGCTGACACTCACTCGCCGCGGCCGGCCCGCCCGGTCGCGGTTCATGCGCCCGCCGGCGCGGCAGCCGACCGCGCCGGGCCGGCACCGAGCTGGGCGGGGGTCAGGGTGTAGGCGCGCAGCAGCAGCACCGGGGCGGCGACCAGCAGGGCCGGGAGGACGGTGAAGCCGAGCAGCACGCCGAGGCGGGCGCCGGCGGACTGGTCGGCGGCGACCCCGGTCGACGACGACACGTAGCCGGAGAGCTGGAGGACCAGGCCGTAGAGGCCCGGGCCGAGGGCGAGACCGAACGTCTCCCCGGCCGTCCAGAGCCCGGTGAACACGCCGGCCTGCCGGCGGCCGGTGCGCGCGGTGTCGTAGGCGATGCAGTCCGGCAGCATGGCGAGGGCGAAGACCTGCTGGCCGGCGTACCCGACGCCGATCAGCGCGACCACGGCGTAGACCCCGACGGCCGGCAGCGCGGGCGCGGCGACGAGGGCCAGCGCGCCGGCCGCGAAGAGCAGCGACGCGGCGACCAGGGCGGCCCGCTTGCCGACCCGCGCGCCCACCCGGGTCCAGAGCGGCATGACGAGCAGCGCCGGCCCGACGAAGCAGGCGAAGAGCAGGGTCGGCCCGGTCTCCGGGGCGCGGAGCACCTGGCCGGCGAAGTAGCTCACCCCGGCCAGCACGGTCGCCACCCCGGCGGATTGCACCACGAAGCAGACCAGCAGGGCCCGGAACGGCCGGTTCCGGCCGGCGACCGCGAGCTGGGCGCGCAGGCTCGGTTCGCTCTCCCCCACCGTCCCGGTGGGTGCGGACCGGGTGCCGAGGAACGCCCCGACCGCCCCGGCCCCGATCAGCGCGGCGACGAAGAGCCCCATCCAGCGGTGCCCCGGCACCCCGTCCCCGCCGGCGGTCACCACCGCCGGGGCCACCGCGCCGGAGACCAGGATGGCCAGCGCCAGCACCGCGATCCGCCAGCTCATCAGCCGGGTACGCTCCGCCGGGTCGCCGGTCAGCTCGGCCGGCATCGCCACGTACGGCACCTGGAAGAAGGCGAACGCGGTCGCGGTGGCCAGGAACGCCACCGCCACGTACGCCCCGGCGGCCGGGCCGGCCCCGAACGGCGCGGCGAAGATCGAGGCGAAGAGCACCGCCAGCGCCAGCCCACCGCCGAGCAGGTACGGCCGGCGGGCACCCCAACGGGACCGGGTCCGGTCGGAGATCCGGCCGGCCACCGGGTTGACCAGCACGTCCCAGGCCTTGGGCAGGAGCACCAGCAGGGCGGCAACGCCGGCCGCGACGCCCAGCGTGTCGGTGAGGTACGGCAGCAGGAGCAGCCCGGGCACGGTGCCGAACGCCCCGGTGACCAGCGAGCCCAGCGCGTACCCGAGGTGCACCCGGCGGGGCAGCGGCCCCTGCGCCGTCGCGTCCATGGAGCCGAATGCTACTCACGTTATGGCCGGGATCACATCGTCTCGTCGGGCGACCATGATGCCGCCATGTCCACCCCCGCCCCGCGCAGCGGACAGCCCTCGGCGCGCAGCCGCGCCCGCGCCTCCACCTCGTGCCCGGGTGGCAGCCGCCCGGCCGAGTTCACCACCCGATGCCAGGGCACCCCGCCCCCGTGCCGGGCCATGATCGAGCCGACCAGCCGGGCCGAGGCCCGCCCCGAGCGCTCGGCGAGCGCGTCGGCCACCGCCCCGTACGACATCACCCGGCCCGGCGGGATCCGCTCGACCAGGTCGAGCACCGCCTCGACGTACTCGTCAGGTGTCACGAGCTGCCACGATATGGGAACGCGACGGGGCCTCGCCGACCCGGACGCGCAGAATGGTCGGGTGCGTGAAGCAGTAACCTCGGCCCGCCGGATCGTCGTCAAGATCGGCTCGTCCTCGCTGACCACGGCGGCGGGCGGCCTGGACGACACCCGGGTCGACGCCCTGGTCGACACCCTCGGCGCGCTGGCCGGCGCCGGCCGCGAGGTGGTGCTGGTCTCCTCCGGCGCGATCGCCGCCGGCCTCGCCCCCCTCGGCCTGGCCCGGCGCCCGCGCGACCTGGCCACCCAGCAGGCCGCCGCCAGCGTCGGGCAGGGCCTGCTCATCGGCCGGTACGCGGCCAGCTTCGCCCGACACGGTCGCACCGTCGGGCAGGTGCTGCTGACCGTCGACGACGTGACCCGGCGGGCGCACTACCGCAACGCGTACCGAACCCTGCGCAAGCTGCTCGACCTGCGGGCGGTGCCGATCGTCAACGAGAACGACACGGTGGCCACCGAGGAGATCCGGTTCGGCGACAACGACCGGCTGGCCGCGCTGGTCGCCGCCCTGGTCGACGCCGACCTGCTGGTGCTGCTGTCGGACGTGGACGCGCTCTGGACCGGAAACCCGGCCCGCCCGGGCAGCACCCGGATCGCCGAAGTCCACGGCGAGGGCGACCTGGCGGGCGTGGACATCGGCGGCGCCGGCCGGGCCGGGGTGGGCACCGGGGGCATGGTGACCAAGGTCGAGGCGGCCCGGATCGCCACCGGCTTCGGCATCCCGGTGGTGCTCACCGCCGCCCCGCTGGCCGCTTCGGCGCTGGCCGGCGAGCCGGTCGGCACGTTCTTCCACCCGAGCAGCCGCCGGCCGGCCGCCCGGCTGTTCTGGCTGGCGCACGCCACCGCACCCCGTGGGCGGCTGCACCTCGACCCGGGCGCGGTGCAGGCGGTGGTGGGCCGGCGCAAGTCCCTGCTGCCGGCCGGGATCACCGCCGTGGACGGCGCGTTCACCGCCGGCGACCCGGTCGATCTGGTGGACACCGCGGGCGCGCCGGTGGCCCGGGGGCTGGTCAACTACGACGCGGTGGAACTGCCCGGGCTGCTCGGGCGCTCCACCTCGGAACTCGCCGCGGCCCTGGGCCCGGCGTACGAACGTGAGGTCGTCCATCGCGACGACCTGGTGCTGCTGTGAATCCGGGACGCATGGCGTCCCACCGACCCCCGAGGAGTGCAGGATGAGCGTCGTCGAGCAGGCCCGGCGGGCCCGGGACGCGGCGGAGGCCCTCGCGGTCGCCACCCGTACCGTGAAGGACGCCGCGCTTCACGCGATGGCCGACGCGCTGGTGGCGCGTACCCCGGAGATCCTGACCGCGAACGCGACGGACCTGGCGGCCGGGCGCGAGGCCGGGCTGACCGCGGCGGTGCTGGATCGGCTGGCGCTCGACGCGGGCCGGGTGGCCGCCATCGCCGACGCGCTGCGCCAGATGGCCGCGCTGCCCGACCCGGTCGGCGAGGTGCTCCGCGGCTCGACCCTGCCGAACGGGCTGGAGCTGCGGCAGGTCCGGGTGCCGTTCGGGGTGGTCGGCATCATCTACGAGGCCCGGCCGAACGTGACCGTGGACGCGGCCGGGATCTGCCTGAAGTCGGGCAACGCGGCGCTGCTGCGCGGCTCCTCCTCGGCGGCGCACTCCAACGCCGCGCTGGTCGCCGTGCTCCGGGACGCGATCGCCGGAGCCGGCCTGCCGGCGGACGCGGTGCAGCTGCTCGACGCCACCTCGCGGGACTCGGTCAAGGAGCTGATGCGCGCCCGGGGCCTGGTCGACGTGCTGATCCCGCGCGGCGGGGCCTCGCTGATCCGCACCGTGGTCGAGGAATCGACCGTGCCGGTGATCGAGACCGGGGTGGGCAACTGCCACGTCTACGTGGACGCCGCCGCCGACGTCGCCAAGGCCGTGGCGGTCACCCTGAACGCCAAGACCCAACGCCTCTCCACCTGCAACACCGCCGAGTCGCTGCTGGTCCACGCGGACGTCGCGGACGCGTTCCTGCCGGCGATGCTCGACGCCTTCGCGCAGGCCGGGGTGACCGTGCACGGCGACGCCCGGGTGGCCGCCCACTCCGCCGCGGTGGTCCCGGCCACCGAGGAGGACTTCGCCACCGAATACCTCTCCGCCGACATCTCCGTCGCCGTCGTCGACTCGCTCGACGCGGCGGTGGCACACATCCGGCGGTACGGCACCGGCCACACCGAGGCGATCGTCACCGACTCGCAGTCGGCGGCGCGGGAGTTCGTGGCCCGGGTGGACGCGGCGGCGGTGATGGTGAACGCGTCCACCCGGTTCACCGACGGGGGCGAGTTCGGCTTCGGCGCCGAGATCGGCATCTCCACGCAGAAGCTGCACGCCCGGGGCCCGATGGGGCTGCCCGAGCTGACCAGCACCAAGTACGTGGTCACCGGGGACGGCCACCTGCGCTGACGGCCTGCGCGCCGGCCGGCCGCGCCCGCCTAGGCGGTGGGCGCGGCCCGCTCGGGCGGCGCGGCGGGCTCCGGCGGAGGCAGCGGCACCAGCGGCGGCGGCACCGGCGCGACCGGCGGCCCGGCCTGCACCGGCGGGACCGGCGACCCCGCCGGTCCCGCCGCGACGGGCGGCGCGGCGAGGTGCGGCGGCGGCACGGCGGGCGACGCGACGGCCGGCCGGGGACCTGGCGCCGGCACGGGAGCCGGCGCCGGCACAGCGCCCGCCGGGGGTGCCGGGCGCGGCGCCGGCATCGCGGGCGGATCCGGCAGCGCGGCCGGCTGCGGCGGCACGAACGGGGTGCCGGACACCGGGGCCTCGGGAGCGCTCGGGCGGCAGGCCCGGATCGCGCGCAACGTGGTGTGCACGTCGAACTGGTGGCCGTCGTCGCTGTCCCAGCCGCCGTCGCTGCGCTGGGTCTCGGCGAGCCGCTGGCGCGCCGCCACCAGCAGCCACTGCTCCTCGCCCACCTCGACCCGGCGCAGCGTGGCGGCCAGCCAGGCCACGTCGGCCGGGGACATCTGCGGGATCCGCTCAGCCAGCACCGCCTGGATCCGCGCCGACTCGTAGTACATCTGCTGGCGGTGCAGCACGGCCGCGGCCAGCCAGCCGGCGGGCAGGAAGGACGGCCAACTCCCGTCGGGGGCGAGCTGCGCGGCCAGCGCCTGCGCCGCCGCCTGCACCACCCCGGCGTACGCCCCGCCGACCCGGTGGTCGAGTGGGCCGGCGGCGCGGGCGTCCAGCCCGGCGACGGTCAGCCAGAACCCGGCGTTCGCGGTCAGGAAGAGCTGCGCCTCCGGGTCGCCCGGGGTCGCCCACTCGGGGGCGAACCCGGCCAGCGACGGGTCCTCGTCCCAGCCGCCGTCGCGCAACTGCCGGGCGGCCAGCCAGTCCAGGGCGTGCCGGGCTGCCGGACGGCTGAGCCCCCCGAGGTCGTCCAGCTCGGCCAGCCGGAAGCAGGTCGCGTCGACCGAGGCGACCTCGCCGTCGAGCACGGCCGGCCAGCCGCCGCCGGGTGCCTGCCCGGCCTCGGCCGCGTCGAGCAGCTCGGCCGGCACCGGGGCACCGGTGCGCAGCCGGGAGAGGCGGGCGCGGTCCACCGCGTCCCCATGCGCCACGACGAAGCCGATGGCGGCGTCCAGATCGACCACGACGGAGACGCTACCTGCGGGAACGTCCTCCCGCCTCGGTATCTCGGCCAAGGATGGCCCGGCTCACCGGCGGGTACGCGGGGGCCCTCCCGGCATCCCGGAAGGGCCCGTAGGGCTGGTGTCAGGAGACCCTGCTCGGCGAGTCTCATGACGCCGGCCCTCGCCGACTCAGTACGCGGGCAGCGACGGATCGATCTGCTTGATCCAGGAGAGCACGCCACCCTGGACGTGCACCGCGTCCTTGAAGCCGGCCGCCTTGAGCGCGGCGAGCGCCTCGGCGGAGCGGACGCCGGACTTGCAGTGCAGCACGATCTGCTTGTCCTGCGGGAGCTTGGCGAGCGCCTCGCCAGAAATGATCTCGCCCTTGGGGATGAGGGTCGCGCCGGGGATCCGGACGATCTCGTACTCGGCGGGCTCCCGGACGTCGATCAGGAAGACGTCCTTGCCGGCGTCCTGCCACTCCTTCAGCTCCAGGGCGGTGATGGTCGAGTCGACCACCGCCTCCTGCGCCTCGACGGAGACCGCGCCGCAGAAGTCCTCGTAGTCCTCCAGCAGGTCGGTGACCGTCGGGTTCTCGCCGCAGAGCACGCAGTCCGGGTCCTTGCGGACCTTGATCTTGCGGTAGCTCATCTCCAGGGCGTCGTAGACCATCAGCCGGCCGACCAGCGGCTCGCCGATGCCGGTGAGCAGCTTGATCGCCTCGTTGACCTGGATCGACCCGATGGACGCGCAGAGCACGCCCAGCACGCCACCCTCGGCGCAGGACGGGACCATGCCGGGCGGCGGCGGCTCCGGGTAGAGGCAGCGGTAGCAGGGGCCGTGCTCGGCCCAGAACACCGACGCCTGGCCGTCGAACCGGTAGATCGAACCCCAGACGTACGGCTTGCCGAGCAGCACCGCCGCGTCGTTGACCATGTAGCGCGTGGCGAAGTTGTCGGTGCCGTCGACGATCAGGTCGTACTGGGAGAAGATCTCCTTGACGTTGTCCCGGTCCAGCGCGGTGTTGTGGATCTCCACGGTGACCAGCGGGTTGATCTCACGGATCGAGGCGGCGGCGGACTCGGCCTTCGACCGGCCGACGTCGGAGACGCCGTGGATGACCTGCCGCTGGAGGTTGGACTCGTCGACGGTGTCGAAGTCGATGATGCCGAGGGTGCCGACGCCGGCGGCGGCAAGGTAGAGCAGGGCCGGCGAGCCGAGACCGCCGGCGCCGACGCAGAGCACCCGGGCGTTCTTCAGCCGTTTCTGTCCCTCGACCCCGACGTCCGGGATGATCAGGTGGCGCGAGTAGCGACGGATCTCGTCTACGGTCAGCTCGGCGGCGGGCTCGACGAGCGGGGGCAGCGACACGGTGGACTCCCCGGGATCGGCGGTGGGACCGGGTAATTGTCACTCGCCGTGGTAGGGATCGGCCATGATGAGCGCCACGTCGCCCGACATGCGGGAGCGGGAATAACTCAGACCCCGTCGGTCAACTCCCCCTCGTAGCGGATGCCGTCCACGTACGGCCAGGCGTTGGCGACGCAGCCGTCCAGCCCGTACGTCTGCTGCTGCATCACCGGGGCCGGCTCGCCCGGCCCGGGGCAGGCCTGGTGCAGCTCGCCGAACTCGTGCCCGACCTCATGGTTGATCACGTACGTCCGGTAGACCTCCAGCGGCGCGCCGTAGTCCGGGACCGCGTCCATCCAGCGGGCCAGGTTGATGACGACCCGGCCGGGCAGCCGACACGAGGTGTACCGCTGGGTGCTCAGGCCGCCGTCGGCGCACATCCGCTCCGAGGTGGCCGGGGTGGCCAGGTAGATGGTGAAGTCGGCGGCGGCCGCCTCGGCCACCCGCTGCACCCGCAGCTCCCCCGAGGCGATCCAGCTCCGCGGGTCGCCGAGCACCGCGTCCACCGTGGCGGCGAACTCGTCCGCGTCCTGTCCGGTGTCCTGCTCCACCTCGATCCGGTAGCGGCGCAGCGGCCCCTCGTGCCCCCGTACCGGGGAGCGGCCGTCGGCGGCGGCGAAGCTGCCGGGCCCGGCGGTCGGGTAGCCGCTCGCGGCCACCCGGGGACCGCCGTTCGCCGGCCGCTGGTTCGAGGTGGCCACCGGGGGCCGGCCGGCGGACCGGTGGACCAGGACCGGCAGACCGGCCGCGCCGCCGCCCGCCACCAGCAGGGCGGCTAGGAGCAGGACGGTACGGCGGCGTCGCCACCGCAGCAGGCGCCCTCCGGGCTGGACCGGGAAGGTGGTCCCGGGCTGGGCCGGCGGGCGGTCGAAGTCGAGCCGGGCCGGACCGCCGGACCATGGATGACCGGTCTCGGCGTCCGGGTCGGAAGGGGACGAGGAGGTCATGACACCAGCGTGTCATGCAATTCGGGCGATCAGCCGCGTTTGCCCAAGGTTACGCGAATGGTTCTCATCATCGCCAAAAGGGAACGTCAGACCGCCGGGCCGGTGTAGCGCCTGCCGTCGAGGTACGGCCACGGGTTCGGCCGGCAGCCGTCGAGGAAGAGGGTCTGCTGCTGCATCACCGGCGCCGGCTTCCCGGCCCGCGGGCACCCCTCGTGATGGTGCCCCAACTGGTGGCCGACCTCATGGTTGATCACGTAGAGCCGGTAGGTGTCCAGCGGCACCTTGGCCGCCACCAGGTGCGGCGCCGAGGTACGCCAGCGGTCCAGGTTGATGACCACCTTGCCGGGCACCCGGCAGGACGTGTACGGCCGTCCGCCCACCCGGATGTCGATCCCCCCGGCCAGACACAACCGCCCCGCGGTGTCCCGGGTCGCCAGGTAGACGGTGAAGTCGTACCGCGCGCCGGGGGCCACCCGCTGCAACCGGAGCCGGCCACTGTCCACCCAGCTCCCGGGCCCGGCCAGGGCGCGCTGCACGGCGTCGCCGAAGGCGGACACGTCCTCGTCGGAGCCATCCTCCACCGCCACCCGGAAGCGCCGCAGCACCCCCGCCCGGCCCAGCACCTCGCCCGGCCGGTCGTCGTACGCGAAGCTGCCCCGCCCGTGCGCCGGCACCGGACCGGGCAGGGTCAGCACCGGCGCCGGGCTGGTCGGACTCGGCGTCGACGACGGGCTCACCGGGGCGGACGGCGTCGGTGGGGCGCTCGGCGCCGGCGGCTGGGCCACCGAGTCGTCGCTGACCAGCACCTCAGCGGCACCGGCCGACGGCCGTTGCACCACGGCGGCGACGGCTATCCCGGCGGCGGTCAGGAACGCGAGCACCACGATCGCGGACCGCCAGCGGCCGGCCGGGCGACCGGCGGCAACCGGCGCGGTGGAGCGGCCCGGGCGGGAGGAGGGAGGCATCCGGCTCAGCCTGCCATGTCGCGGCGGAGCGCGCTGTCCTCCGTTCCGGCGAGCAGGTCGTCCCGGATCTCGACGGGCACCGCGCCGGCCAGGGCCTCAGCGGACACTGCCCCGCCCCGCGATTCGGCGGACACTGCGCTGCCCCGCGACTCGGCCGTGCCGCGCGGCTCGGCCGGCGCGGCGCCGGAACTCGCCTCGGCGAGCAGCGCCAGGACGGCCCGCGCCACCGTTCGGGGCACCTCCAACTGGGCCACGTGCCCGACCCCGTCGAGCATCAGCAGGCGGCTGTCCGGGATCACCCGGGCGGCCCGCGGCGTCACCCGGACGTCCACCAGCCGGTCCTGGCGTCCCCCGATCAGCAGGGTCGGGGCGCGCACTGCCGCCGCCAGCCGCCACAGCGAACCGGCGCCTGGCAGGTACGACCGCAGGAAGCTGGAGACCAGGCCACGGAAGGTGCGGACGTACGCGGCGGCGTAGTGGGCCGCCTCGTAGCGGATCCGGATCTCCTCGATCGCCTCCTGCCGGCGCTGCTCGCTGATCCGGGTCAGGTCGGCGATGCACGCCTCCATCACCTCCTGGGCCATCACCTCGGGGGCGAGCTGGGCCAGCCGCCAGGCGGCCAGCCGCTCCCCCCGGGGGATCGCCAGCAACGGCAGCATCCGCCCCTGCAACGAGCGACGGAAGTCCAGGAACGGCAGCGCCGGGGAGATCAGGGTCAGCGTCCGGACCAGGTCCGGCCGCAGGGCCGCCACCCGTACCGAGATGGCGCCGCCGAGCGAGTTGCCGAACAGGTGCACCGGGCCCCGGTCGCTGTGCTCGATCCAGCGGACCACCCGCTCGGCGAAGGCCGGCACCGTGTACCGCCGGCCGGGCTCGCTGCGGCCGAAGCCGGGCAGGTCGATCGCCTGCCCGTCGAGCCGGTCGGCGAGCAGGCCGGCCAGGTCCGTCCAGTTCTGCGACGAGCCGCCCAGGCCGTGCACGTAGAGCGCCGGCTCGGCGTCGGGGCCGGTGGCTGGGGTGTCCCGGACGTACGTCACGGTGCCGTCGAGGCGTACCGCCCGGCCGGGCCAGGGCGGTGGGACGTGGTGCGCCGGCAGGAGCTGGTCCGGCCAGAGGGCGGCACGTTTCATGGTTCCAGTGTTCCCGCGCCCCGGCCGTCCGACACCGGCCTTCGGCTCAGGCGAGCAGGGCCTCCAGCCGGCGGTTCACCGCGGCCAGCGTCGCCCGGACCACCGCCTGCCGGGGATCCCCGGCCACCAGCGCCGAACCGGCCAACTGCTCCACCCAGCCGTCGCAGACCAGCAGCACCACCACGGTCGCCACCTCGCAGTTGCCGAACGGCACCACCGCGGCGTGCTCGACGAAGCAGCGCCCCCGCTCCGCGGTCAGGGCCGCGCGGCCGAGCAACTCGTCCACCGCCGCCGCGGCGGCCACCGCGCAGAGCCGCAGCACGTACCCGTCGACGGCCGGCCCGGTGGCGTGCCCCTCCGCCGTCCGGTCCCCGGCGATCAGGCGTACCTCCACGGTGGCGTCGAGCCCGAAGGTGCTCACCAGGACGTGGTCGATCACCACCCGGGGCCCCGGCGCGCCGCCGGTCTCCAGCGGTCGCGACGGCGCGGTCTCCGTCGTGGTCATGTGCCCGCCCGAGTACGACGCGCCGAGCGTGACCGGGCTGCCGGTGGCCGCCCCGGTCGGGGCGGCGGCGAGGGACGACTCCTCCACCGCGGCCCGGCCCTGGTGGGTCGCGCCCTGCCGGCGCCGGCGGGGCGGCTCGGCAGCCGGGGCCGGCGCCTCCGCGAGCCGGCCGGTCCGCGCCTCGGGCGCACCGAACCGGCCCTCCGGGGTTTCCGCCGATCGGCTCGGCACGGGCCGCGCCGCGCCGGCGCGGTCCTCCGGGCTCGGGGACGGTCGGGCCGCGCCCGGGCGGTCCTCCGCCGTGCGCGGCTCACCGGAGGCACGCTCCCCGCGCGCCTGACTCGACCGTCGACGGACCGGCGGCGGCGCGGCGGCGGGGGCACCGGGCAGGTTCTGCGGGGCGGCGGCCAGCCCCATCCGCTCCTGGAGCAGACGGGCCACCACCCGGCTCACCTCGGCCGGGTCGGCGCCGTCGGCGAGGTCGAGCCGGAGGCTGTGCGCCCCGGCCGGGGTCCGGCGCAGCGCGGCGTCCCGGACGCCGGCCACCTCCCGGACGGCGTCGAGGATGGCATTGACGTCGAAGCCCTCGGGCCGCTCGCGCAGCGGCGCGGGCTCGTCGTCACGGCGCAGGTGAGTGGCGATGCGGGCGAGTTCGGGGGTTTCGGCGGACGGTTCCACGGCTGGCGGCTCCGGCACGACGGGCACGTCCGGCTCGGCGGGGACGCGCTGCGGCAGCACCGCCGCAGCCTCCGCCAGCCGGGGATCGGCGACCGGCTCGGCCGTCGACACCGGCTCGGGGGCGGACCGGCGGGCCGCGTAGGGGGGCGCGCTCGTCGGGGCGGGCGCGGGGGTGCGATCGAAGCGGGACGCACCGCCGGCGGTCGCGGCGGGGCCCGGCGTCTCGCCGGCGCGCGGCCGGTACGGCGTGCCCTCCCGCTCCTCGGCCGACCGGGTGCCTGAGGCTGGGGCGTATCCGGCGGGCGGGACGCTGGCCGGAGCCTCGCGCGGGACCGGCGGGGCGCTCGTCGGGGCGGCGTGCGGGACCGGCGGGGCGCTGGTCGGGGCGGCGTGCGGCGGCGCACTGGTCGGGGCGGCGTGCGGCGGCGCGCTGAACGGGGTCACCGGCACCGGCGGCCCGGCCCAGGAGGGTCGTTCGCGCACCGGCTCGTACGCCGGGCGAGACTCCTCGTCGGTCCGGGGCGCCTCCTGCGGCTGGGCCGACTCGGGGCGCGGCGGCCCGTACCCCGACTGCTGGTCGGCGCGGACCGGCTCGTACGCGCGGGTCGGCTCCCCGCGCGGCGGCTCGTACGGCGCGGACTGCTCGGCGCGGGCCGGCTCGGGCGCCCACTCGGCGGCGCGTTCCTCGCGGGCGCGGCGGCCGACCGGCTCCTCGTCCCGGGCCCGGCGGCCGACCGGCTCCTCCTCGCGGGCGCGGCGACCCGTCGGCTCGTCCTCCCGGGCCCGGCGGCCGGCCGGTTCCGCCTCGCGGGACCACGGCGGCGCCCAGCCACCGCCCCAGCCCGGCTCGGACCACTCCGGCTCCTCGGCCGGCGACGGCCGGCGCTCGTCCGCCGGCCCTGCACCCCGGTCGTCGGCCGACGTGGCACGCGGCTCCTCGACCGGGCCGGCGGGCGGCGCCGACGAAGGACGCTCGGCCCAGCCGCGGGACAGCGACGGCGGCTCGGCCGGCGGCTCAGCCGGCGCCCAGCCGCGCGACAGCGACGGCGGTTCCGCCGGCGACTCGGCCGGACCCCGGTCGGCCCAGCCGCGGGGCGCCGACGGTGACTCGGCCGGCGGTTCGCCCGGCGCCTGGTCGGCCCAGCCCCGGGAGAGCGACGGGGGCGGCTCGGCGGCCGCCCGCTCGGTGGTCGGGGCGTGGAAGCCGGGCGGCACCTCGAAGCCCGAGGCGGCGGCACCGACCGGCGGCACCTGGAGGGCCGGCGGCGCGGAGGTGGGGTTCCCGCCCTCCGCCCGGCGCGACGCGCGGCCGGGCAGCGCCTCGTCGGACGAGTGCCGCGCCGGCGGCGGCTCCGCCTCGGCGGACGGCTGCTCCACTGCGGGGGCGGGCCGCTGGACCGGCACGGCCAGGCGGTCGCGGTCGGTCTCCCGGCGAGGCTCGTCGACGGGCGGGGCACTCACCGGCGCCTGGCGCGTCACGGGCGACTCCTCCCCGGCGTGGTGCACGCCGTTGACATGGCGGCCGTTGACCCGGCCCGACGGCTCCTCGGCGGGCAGCCCGGGCAGCGGGGCCGGGAGGTCCCCGTGGCGGGGCGACGAGGCAGCCCAACCGGCGAGATCGGCGCGGGGCCAGGCGAGGGGCGGCTCCCCGCTCCGGGCCCAGCCGGTCGCCGGGGGCGCCCACCCGTTGCCGGCCCGGGCCAGGTCATCCCGCTGACCCGTCCCGTCGCCGTGCTCTCCCGGGGTGGCGGCTCCGGGTTGCCCTGATTCACTCACCGCGCGCTCCTTGGTCGCCCCCGCTGAGGCTACCGTGTGGCGACAGTGGCGATAAGTTACAGCGGCGGGCCAATTCCGCGACGGGTTCACCAGCCCCGACCGGTTCGGGTGATAAGTGCCGGCTCGTACGATGAAACTCGGAGGTTCCCATGACCGCTGTGGGGAACGGTGCACAGACCGCCGGCCGGCCCACCCGCCTGCCCCGCTCGGCGCGCCGCAAGCAGCTGCTCGCCGCCGCCCAGGAGGTGTTCGTCGCGCAGGGCTACCACGCTGCCGCGATGGACGACATCGCCGAGCGGGCGGGAGTCTCCAAGCCCGTGCTCTACCAGCACTTCCCGGGCAAGATGGAGCTCTACCTCGCGCTGCTGGACACGCACTGCGACGCCATCGTGGCGAAGGTGCGCGACGCGATGCGGGGCACCAACGACAACAAGGAGCGGGTCGGCGCGTCGGTGCGCGCGTACTTCGACTTCGTCGACCACGAGAGCGAGGCGTTCCGGCTGGTCTTCGAGTCGGACCTGCGCAACGACCCGGCCGTCCGGCAGCGGGTGGAGCGGGTCGAGCAGGGCTGCATCGCCGCGATCACCGACACCATCATCTCGGACACCGGCGTGAGCCGGGCGCACGCCGAGCTGCTCGCCTCCGGCCTGGTCGGCGCCGCCGAGACGGCCGCCCAGTTCTGGCTGGCCGGCGGCCGGCAGGTGCCCAAGGCGGAGGCCGAGGCCCTGGTCGCCGCCCTCTCCTGGCGGGGCATCGCCAGCTTCCCGCTGCAAGGTGAGTCAGCCTGAACATCGGTACGCCAGATCGGATAGCCTTCTCACGGCGGCTCATTCGCCCCAGTTGAGGAGGCACCGTGGAGGTCAAGATCGGCGTGCAGTACGCGCCGCGTGAGCTGGTCCTGGAGAGCGGGCAGTCGCCGGCCGAGGTCGAGCAGATCGTGACCGACGCGATCGCCAAGGGGGAGGGCACGCTCTCCCTGACCGACGAGAAGGGCCGGCGGGTCATCGTGCCGGTCGGCAAGGTCGCCTACGTCGAGATCGCCGAGGCCGCACCCCGCGCGGTCGGGTTCACCGTCCGCTGATTTCCCGCCGGAGCCGCCGCGGCGGGCGCCACGGCGGCTCCGGGCCTCAGTTGTTCAGCCCCGCGGCGGTCATCCGCGCAGTGTGCGCGTCGGTCAGCCGGCGGAACAGCGCCGGCACGTCCACCGCCTCCCGGCGGGCGATCAACGCGGTGAGCGCGCCCCGGTCCGCGGCGGCGACCCGGCCGGCCTGGGAGAGCGCCTCCCCGACCAGCCGCCGCGCCCACATGGAGAGCCGGTTGGCCACCCAGGGGTCGGCCTCGATGGCCGCCCGGATCTCGGCGGCGGCGAACTCGGCGTACCGCGAGTCGTGCAGCACGTCGAGGACGAGTTGCCGGTCCGACCCGTCGAGCCCGTGCGCGATCTCCCGCAGGAAGTCGTCGGAGATGCCGTCCCCGACGTACGCCTTGGTCACCGCCTCCAGCCAGTCCTTCGGCTCGGTCGAGTCGTGGTACGCCTGCAACGCCTCGACGTACGGGGCCATCGCCTCGTCGGGCCGTACGCCCAGCGCGGTGATCCGGTCGGCGATCCACCGGTAGTGCGCGATCTCGGCGGCGGCCATCTCGCTGAGTGCGGCCCGCCGGGGCAGGTCGGGGGCGAGGCGGGCGTCGGCGGCGAGCCGGTCGAAGGCGAGCAGTTCGCCGTACGCCACGAGGCCGAGCAGGTCGACCAGGGCGGGTTCGGGGGCGGGCACGAGCGCAGGCTACCGTCCGGCCGCCACCACGAGTCCCCCGTCAATATGTGGCCCAGGTCACATCTAGCGGCCCCGGACGGCCACCCAGCAGCGGAATCAGAACGGCCCAGGAGCCGTTCAGGTAGGATGACACAGTTGCCGTGGGCACCGATTCGATCAGCTGAGCTGATCAGCACCGGTCCCCGGCGCGCGTGCGGCCCGGTCCGGCTCGGCGTACCGCCCCCGACCGTGTGGCCCGCGCCAAACCGACCGCGCCCTGAGGACATGAGGGGCGCACCACGAGAGGGCACCCCCAAATCCATATGAGCGAGCAGATTCAAGGCCAGGAACTGGCCCCCACCGCTCCGGTTCGTCCGGAAGCTCCCACTTTCGCCGAGCTCGGCGCCCGCCAGGAGACCGTCGAGGCCCTCGCGGCCGCCGGCATCACCCGCGCGTTCGCCATCCAGGAGTACGCGCTGCCGATCGCGCTGCGCGGCGTCGACCTGATCGGCCAGGCGCCGACCGGCACCGGCAAGACCCTCGGCTTCGGCATCCCGCTGCTGGAGCGGGTGTTCGCCCCGTCCGAGGGCAGCGACGGCCTGCCGCAGGCGCTGGTCGTCGTACCCACCCGCGAGCTGGGCATCCAGGTTGCCAGGGACCTCGACGCCGCCGGCCGCACCCGGGGCGTCCGAGTGCTGCCGATCTACGGCGGCGTGGCCTACGAGCCCCAGATCGAGGCGCTGCGCAAGGGCGTCGAGATCCTGGTCGGCACCCCGGGCCGGCTGCTGGACCTGGCCAAGCAGAAGCACCTGCGGCTCGACCGGGTGCACGCGCTGGTGCTCGACGAGGCCGACCGGATGCTCGACCTGGGCTTCCTCGACGACGTCGAGAAGATCCTCGCGATGCTGCCGGAGGACCGGCAGACCATGCTCTTCTCGGCCACCATGCCGGACCCGATCGTCGCCCTGTCCCGGCGCTTCCTGCGCCGGCCGGTGACGATCCACGCCGGGCACACCGCCGAGACCGGTCCGTCGCCGCAGACCCAGCAGCTGGCCTACCGCACCCACTCGATGAACAAGGTCGAGATCGTCGCCCGCATCCTCCAGGCCGAGGGCCGAGGCCTGACCATGATCTTCACCCGCACCAAGCGGGCCGCCGACCGGGTCGCCGAGGACCTGGACTTCCGCGGCTTCGCGGTGGCCGCCGTGCACGGCGACCTGGGCCAGGGCGCCCGGGAACGGGCGCTGCGGGCGTTCCGCGCCGGCAAGATCGACACGTTGGTCGCCACCGACGTGGCGGCCCGGGGCATCGACGTCACCGGCGTCACTCACGTGATCAACTACGACTGCCCTGAGGACCAGGACACCTACACCCACCGGATCGGCCGTACCGGCCGGGCCGGAGCGACCGGCGTCGCGGTGACCTTCGTCGACTGGGACGACATGCCGCGCTGGCGGATCATCGACAAGACCCTCGGGCTCGACATGCCCGAGCCGCCGGAGACGTACCACACCTCCGCGCACCTCTACACCGACCTGGACATCTCCCGCGAGATCACCGGCACGCTGCCGACCGCCGAGCGCACCCGCGCCGGGCTGTCGGCGGAGGTCGAGGAGGACCTGGGCGGTGGCCGGTCGCGGCGCGGCGAGCGCGGCTCGCGGCGCGGCGAGGGCCGGGGCCGCGAGCGCCAGCGGAGTCGGGGCGGCGACGCCGGCGCGACGCCCGCCGAGGGCGACACCGGTGCCGAGGCGTCCGAGGGCACCCGCACACCGCGCCGCCGCCGGCGCCGCCGGGCCGGCGAGGTGCTCGCCGGCGAGCCCACTGCGGTGGTCACCACGGAGGGTGGGACCGAGCCGGCCGCGTCGGCCGCCGCTGAGGGCGAGGCGGCAGCCAAGCCGCGCCGCCGCCGGCGCCGCCGTGGTGGCGGTGGTGCGGGCAGCGGTACGCCGGCCGAGGCGACCGCCGACTGATTCACACCCGCTTCGGCGACATGGGGGTGTCAGGACCTGCCTGACACCCCCATGTCGCGTACCTGGGGTGGATCAACAGACTGCCCGACGACGAGGAAGATGAGGCCATGCCGGAACCGCTGGACGCCGCCCTGACCGAGGTACGGGCGCTGCTGCTCGACCCCGCCCTGACCCGGGCGGTCGCCGCCGGTCGGCGCCGCGGCCAGCGCCCCTCGGTGGTCCGCGCCGAGCTGCGCCCGGTCACCCTGAAGGCCGGCCCGCGGCTGCAGATCTCCACCTCGGACGGCGCCCGGCCGTACACCCGTAACGTGGCGCCGGGCGCGGAGGCCGGCGCGGCGATCGACGCGCTGCTCGCCGAGCCCTTCGGCAACTGGCACGTGGAGACGGCCGACAGCACGCTCCAGCTCCGGGTGACCAAGTCCGGCGAGGCGCAGGTGCACCGGGCCGTGGCGAGCCGACCGGCGCCGGAGCCGGGCGCCCACGACCGGACCAAGGACTACCTGCTCGACCCGGGCGACCCGATCTTCGCCGAGATCGGCGGCTCGGCGGCCAAGCGCCGCCAGGTGGACGCGTTCCTGCGCGCGCTGGCGGCCACCCTGCCCGACGACCTGACCGGACCGTTGCGGGTGGTCGACCTCGGCTGCGGCAACGCGTACCTGACGTTCGCGGCCCACCGCTACCTGATGCAACGTGGGCTGGACGTGACGCTGGTCGGGGTGGACGTCCGCGAGGACCAGCGCCGACGCAACAGCGAGCTGGCCGAGCGGCTGGGCTGGGCCGACCGGGTCAGCTTCGTGGCCGGCACCATCGCGGACGCGGTGGTCGAGCCGGCACCCGACCTGGTGCTGGCGCTGCACGCCTGCGACACCGCCACCGACGAGGCGCTCGCCCGCGCGGTCCGGTGGAACGCCCGCTGGGTGCTGGCCGCCCCCTGCTGCCACCACGACGTGGCGGCCCAGCTCCGCTCCCGTACGGCCCCGGGGCCGTACGGGCTGCTCACCCGGCAGGGCATCCTGCGCGAGCGGTTCGCGGACGTGCTGACCGACGCGCTGCGGGCCGGCCTGCTCCGGCTGCACGGCTACCGCGCCGAGGTGGTGGAGTTCGTCGACTCCCGGCACACCCCGCGCAACCTGCTGATCCGGGCCCGCCGCACCGGCAACCCGCCGGCCGCCGACCAGCGGGCGGAGTACCGGGAGCTGATCGACCAGTGGGGCGTGACACCCCGCCTGGAGGCGCTGCTCGCGGACTCGCCGGCCGGGGCGGCCGCGGGTCACGTTAGTTGACCGGGGGCAACCGATGTGTCGTCCCGGCCATTGAGTCACCCGGCCGATCAGTCGGTTACTTCGCCGTCCCTTCGTACTACCCTCGGAGGCGCACCGAGGGGTGCTCCGGCCGGAAAGGGAAGACCCGGGGGATGGGTTCCGCAGAAGTTTCGCCGCAGATGGCCTTCGCCCGCTTCGTGCGGCGCGCCATCGACGACGCCCGCGAGGAGCGCGGCTGGACGGTAACCGACCTGGCCACGCACACCGGCGTGGGGCGGTCCACGGTGTTCCGCTGGCTGGCCGGCGACTGGCAGGACTACCCCGAACTGGCCAAGGTGCGCGGCTTCTGCGCCGCGCTCGACCTGCCGGTGGCGGCGGCCTTCCGCGCCCTCGGTCTCCCCGACGCCGGCCCGGTCCCCCGCCGGCGCCTGGAGGACGCCCCGGTCGAGGCGGACGTCCGGGTGATCCTGGAGCGGCTGGCCGATCCCCACGTCCCCGCGGAGGAGAAGCACCACATCCGCGACCTGCTCCGCTACCTGGCCCGCCGCCCGGTCCGCCGGGCCGGCTGACGCCGGCGGTTTCTCAGTCGACCGTCACCGTGAACGCGGCGGTACGCACCACGCCGCCGACCTGGAAGTCGAGGAACATCCGGTAGCGGCCCGGCCCCGGCGCGCTGAACGAGAACGTGACCGGTTCCCCGTCCCGCTGGGTCTCCGGGTGCACGTGCGCGTAGCCAAGGTCGCCCTCGCGCAGCGCGACCAGGTGGCCGTACGCGCCGAGGTAGGGCTCGAGCGGCGCGGCCGCGCCGCCGGAGGTGAGCACCTGGAACCGCAGCGGCACGGCCGCCCCCGCCTTCGGGGTGCCCTCGTACCCGACGGTGAACCCGTCGACCGTGGTCGAGGTGGCCGGGGCCGGCAGCGGCCGGGGCGCGTACCCGCCGGGCGCGGCCAGGTCGGTGCCGAGGGTGACGGCGGTCTGCCGGCCGTCGTCGGCGACCGCGGTGAAGTCGGCGTACGCCCGCCAGACCCCGGCCTCAGGCAGGGTCAGCGGCACCGACCAGGTGCCGTCCGCCGCCATCGTCGGGTGCAGGTGCTGGTAGCCGGTGAGGTCGCGGCGCACCACGATCAGGTGCATCGGCTTGTCGTGCACGACGGCGAACCGGGTGACCGGCTTCCGCCGCTCGTCCCGGATCTGGAACCGCAGCTCACCGGCCCGGCCGGCGGTGAAGTCCACGGTCGACGGGGTGAGCGTGTAGCCGGCCGAACTGAGCGAGAGCCCGGCCGCGTCCACGTCGTCGCCCTGGGTGACCGTGGCCCCGCCGTGCGAGTGCGCGCCGGTGCCCGGCGCGTGGGTGTGCGTCGCGGTGGTCGGGGCGGCGCCGAACGCGGTGGTCGGCGGCGGGTTCAGCCGGCCGAGGCCGAAGCCGAGCAGCACGGCGAGC
This sequence comes from Micromonospora sp. RTBAU3-60, assembly GCF_054963695.1. Taxonomy (NCBI): domain Bacteria; kingdom Bacillati; phylum Actinomycetota; class Actinomycetes; order Micromonosporales; family Micromonosporaceae; genus Micromonospora; species Micromonospora sp. RTBAU3-60. The sequence goes on from NZ_JBUEGB010000006.1 coordinate 160,129, forward strand.
ACCAGCCCGCCCACCACCAGGGCGAGCCGCAGCGTGTCCCGGTCCACCACGCCCTCCCCGGGCGGCAGGTCGCGGCCGGGCGCGGGCGCCGGCTCGGCCGGGGCCTCGGGAGCGGTGACGGACGGCGACTCAGGCAACGCCGCCGGCCAGTTCGTAGCCCGCCTCTTCGACGGCGGCCCGGACGGTCTCGACCGGCAGCGCCTCGACGCTGGTGAGGGTGGCCGTGCCGGCGGTGAGGTCGACCCGGACCTCCTCGACGCCGGGCAGCGCGGACAGCTCCTCGGTCACCGCCCGCACGCAGTGCTCGCAGGTCATCCCGGTGACGGCGTACGTCTGGGTGACGGGTCGCTGCTCGGTCATGCGCCCACGGTACCGCCAGGTGCGGTGCCGCTCGGCTGACCGTCGGTGACGGTGGCGACGCTCGCAATCCGGGCGGCCCGGGAACTTTCCCCGGCCGGTGGACGACAACGTCAGCCGGCGGCCGCGAGGGCCAGCGGGAGCACCTCCGGGGCGCCGGCCCGACGCAGCAGCCGGGCCACCATGGTCATGGTCCAGCCGGAGTCGACCATGTCGTCGACGAGCAGCACCGGCCCGGCCAGCCCGGCCAGGGCGTCGGCCAGTTCGTCGGGCAGCGCGAAGGCGTCGTGCAGGGCGCGTACCCGCTGGGCGCTGTTGCCGCGCGGCCCCGCGGCGCCCGACGGACCGGTCCGGGCGACCCGGCCGAGCAGCGGCAGCCGGCCCACGGTGGCGATCCGCTCGGCGAGCGAACCGACCAGCGCCGGGTGGGTGCGGGAATCGACCGCCACCACGGCGACCGGCCGGCGCGGCCACGGGTCGTCGCCGTGCGCCCACGCCTTCAGCACCTCGACCACCGCCGCCGCCACGTCGTCGGGGACCGGGCCGTCCGCCGCGTCCGGCCCGACCAGGCCGCGCAACCGGCCACCCCAGCCCAGGTCGGAGAGGCGACCCACGGCCCGGCCGGGCAGCGCCTGCTCCGCCGGGGGGATGCGCCCCTTGAGGGGTACGCCCACCGCGTCGAGGCCGGTCGGCCAGAGCTTCTTCGGCGCGATCGCCACGCCGGGGCGGCCGAGGAAGGTCTGCGCGGCGGTGAGCGCGGCGTCGCTGACCTCGGGACCGACCACCGGGCCGGCGCAGTTGTCGCAGCGGCCGCAGTCGCCCGCCCCGCCGTCGTCCAGGCATTCCCGCAGGTAGCGCATCCGGCAGCCGGTCGTGCTCGCGTACCCGAGCATGGCCTGCTGCTCGGCGGTGCGCGCCTGGGCGACGCGGCGCAACCGGGGTTCGTCGTAGACCCAGGGCTCGCCGGTGGCGAGCCAGCCGCCGCGCACCCGGCGGACCGCGCCGTCCACATCGAGCACCTTGAGCATCAGCTCCAGCCGGGTCCGGCGCAGGTCGACGATCGGTTCGAGGGCCTGGGTGGACATCGGCCGGTCGGTGTGCAGCGCGGCGAGCACCGCGCGGACCTGCTGCTCGGGCGGGAAGGCGAGCGAGGCGAAGTATCGCCAGATGGCCGCGTCCTCGGCACCCGGGAGGAGCAGGACCTCGGCGTGCTCCACGGCCCGGCCGGCCCGGCCGACCTGCTGGTAGTAGGCGATCGGCGAGGGCGGCGCGCCGAGGTGCACCACGAAGCCGAGGTCGGGCTTGTCGAAGCCCATGCCGAGCGCGCTGGTGGCGACCAACGCCTTGATCTTGTTGTCCAGCAGGTCCTGCTCGGCGGCGCGGCGGTCGGCGTCGTCGGCCTGGCCGGTGTACGCGGCCACCTGCCAGCCTCGGGCGCGGAGGAACTCCGCCGTCTCGCCGGCCGCCGCGACGGTGAGGGTGTAGATGATCCCGGAGCCGGGGAGCCCGTCGAGGTGGTCGGCGAGCCAGCCCAGCCGGTGGGCCGGGCTCGGCAGGTCGACCACACCGAGCCGGAGCGACTCCCGGTCGAGGGTGCCGCGCAGCACCAGGACGTCCGGTCGCTGCGCGGCCGGAGCGGTCAGCTCGGTACCGAGCTGCTCGGCGACGTCCGCGGTGACCCGGGCGTTGGCGGTGGCGGTGGTGGCGAGCACCGGGGTCCGCTCGGGCAGGTTGCCGAGGAAGGTCCGCAGCCGGCGGTAGTCCGGCCGGAAGTCGTGCCCCCAGTCGGAGACGCAGTGCGCCTCGTCCACCACCAGCAGCCCGGTGGTGGCGGCCAGCTTCGGCAGCACGCCGTCGCGGAAGTCCGGGTTGTTGAGGCGTTCCGGGCTGATCAGCAGCACGTCGACCGCCCCGGCGTGGATCTCGGCGGTGATCTCGTCCCACTCGTCGAGGTTGGCCGAGTTGATGGTGCGGGCCCGGATGCCGGCCCGGGCCGCCGACTCGACCTGGTTGCGCATCAGTGCCAGCAGCGGCGAGACGATCACCGTGGGGCCGGCTGCCTCGCTTCCCCCGTCGGCGGCGGGTCCGGCGGCGTCGGCCTGGCGGAGCAGCGCGGTGGCCACGAAGTAGACGGCCGACTTGCCCCAGCCCGTACGTTGCACGCAGAGCACGCGCCGGCGGTCCACCACCAGCGCCTCGATGGCCCGCCACTGGTCCTCGCGCAGCCGGGCGTGTTCGCCCGCCAGCCGCCGCAGCACCGCCTCGGCCCGCTCCCGTACGGCCACCCGATCCTGGCTCATCCGGCATTTCTAGCAGGCATCCGGGCGACAGCCGGGATCACGCGGGCCGGTAGGCCGACGGAGGCGGCAGGAAGAGCAGCACCTCGCGGAGCGGTTCGCTCACGGCGGGCGGCAGCAGACACCGGGCGGCCAGTTCCTCCATCGAGGCGTACGCGCCGCGCACCCGCCGATCCAGCATCAGATGCTGCGCCTGCGTCGGGCTCAGCCCGGGCAACCCGAGGAGCACCTGGTCCGCCACCGCGTTGATGTCGACCAGACCACCATCGTCGTACGCCCGGGGCAGGTCGGGGCGGCCGATGTGCAGTTCCCCGCGCGCCGTCGGGTAGTGGTAGAGCAGGTAGCGGGCGTGCTCCCGGCGCAGCCGGCGGTCCTCCGTCGTCGGCCGGCGACGCCAGCGGACGCGGAACCAGCCGAGCAGCCGGCCGTTGAGCAGCACGACGTGCACCGCGCCCGCCAGCCAGGTGATCAGCCAGATGGTGATCAGGAAGGCCTCGAAATCCGTTACGTCTTCCGTCTCGCTGGTGCCGACGGTGCTCAGGCAGGTCGCTGCCGTGGTCAGGTAGTAGGCCGCCGCGAGACCGTTGCGCCAGCTCCGTCGCCAGACCGCGTACAGGAGCACCACCAGCCAGGTGAGGAAGCCGAAGGAGCCCAGGGCGGTGAGCACCGCCACCACGGTGGTACCGATGCTCAGCCAGGGTGGCACGCCGGCACGCGGGACCGCGGGCATCGGCACCGGCCCCAGCGGCGGGCCGGCGGGCCAGACCTGCGCCGGCCCGGTGCCGGGCGGCAGCCAGCCGGCCGGCGGTGGGACCAGGCCGGCACCCCGGTCCGACGGCGGCGCCGGCGGCGGGGCCGGAACCGGCTGCGCGGGACCGAACGGCCCCGCCACAGCGACCGGCTCAGCTTCGGTCCGGTTCTCGAACGCGACCGGCGCGGCGGGCGGGTCCGGGTTCTCGAACGCCCCCGGCACGGCTGGCGTGGCCGGGTTCCCGGATGCCCCCGGTGCGGCCGGCGGGGCCGGGTTCCCGGATGCCCCCGGTGCGGCGGCCGCGGTCGGGTCCCCGGCTGCGAGCGGCGCGGCGGCCGTGGCGACGGCGACCGCCTCGACCGGGCGCGCCGACTGAGCCGGCACGGCCGGGGCCGAGGCCGGTGCGGTGCGCGCGGGCAGCAGCGTGGCGTCCGAGCGCAGCATCCGCCCGTGCAACTCCTGGAGCACCTCGCCGGGCTCGATGCCGTACTCCTCGCGGAGCAGCCCGGCGAACTCCCGGTACGCGGCGAGCGCCTCCGCCTGCCGGCCGCTGCGATACAGCGCCAGCATGAGCTGGTGCCGCAGCCGTTCCCGGACCGGGAACTCGGCCACCAGCTCGACCAGTTCGCCGACCAGCTCGCGGTGCCGCCCGCTCTCCAGTGCCAGCTCGACGCGGGTCTCCAGGGCGACGGCCCGCAGCTCCACCAGCCGGTGCCGGGCGGTGTCGAAGTACGGCCCGGGGAACCCGGTGAACGGTTCCCCCTGCCACAGGTCCAGCGCGGCGGTCAGCTCCGCCAGCGCCTCGGCGGTACGCCCGGCCGCGTGCTGCTGCCGGGCCCGCTGCACGCCGCGCTCGAAGCGGGCCGCGTCCACCGACTCCGGCGGGATCCGCAGCAGGTAGCCGGCGTCGGTGAGGGTCAGCACCCGCCCGGGCGTACGGGGGGACCGGTCCGGCTCCAGCACCCGGCGCAGTCCGGCGACGTGCTTCTGCACGACGTTGGGGCCGTTCGCGGGCGGTTCCTCCGGCCAGACCGCCTCGACGAGTTGTCCGGTGGAGACCGGGCGGCCGGCGGAGAGCAGCAGCACGGCGAGCACGGCCCGCTGTTTGCCGGCGCCGAGGTCGAGCGGACGGTCGGCGTACCAGGCCCGCTGCGGACCGAGGATCTCGAAGCGCAACGCCTCTGACATGCGACTTCCCCGCTCCTACACCCCCGGCCGTGCGGACCGGCAGTGCACGGCAGTCGGACGGCAGCATATCGGCAGCCGAACCACCGTCGCGGCCCCCAGCATCGTCGTCGGCAGAGGCCACGCAAGCGAGAAAGAGAACTGCGATGACACAGGCAACGGGCAGCGCCGGAACCATCCGCCGGACGCTGGGCACGGTCGCGGCCATGCTGGCCGCCACCACCCTGCTCGGGGGTTGCGGACCGAAGAACGACGCCGCGCCGGGGAACGGCTCGGCCACCAGCCCGACCGCCAACCCGAAGCAGGCGCTCCTCGACGCGGTCCCCGACGAGGCCGCGGGCGCCTTCCGGTTCACCGGCAAGGACGCCTCCAGCGATCTGAGCGGGCGGATCGACCCGGCGTCGAAGGCGATGGAGATGAACATGGCGATGCCGCCGGAGGACGGCGTCACCGTGAAGATGTCGTTCCTGGTCATCGAGGACCAGGTCTGGATGAAGGCGAAGTTCAGCGGCCGCCCGGGCCTGCCGAAGCTCCCGGACAAGTGGATGGCGCTGGACAGGACCAAGCTCACCGACGGCGGCGGCGTGCCGAGCTACGACGGCGCGGACCAGGGCAACGCCGGCCCGCTGATCGACGCGGCGACCGCCGTCGAGCAGCAGGGCCCCGGGAAGTACGCCGGGGTCATCGACGTGACCGGCGGCGAGGCGGCCAAGGCGCTGGACGAGGGCGAGGCGGCGGCGCTCGGCGAGGCCGGCAAGCAGGTGCCGTTCACCGCGCTGGTCGGGTCGGACGGGCACCTGTCCTCGCTGGTGCTGGAGATGCCCGCGGCCGGGGGCCGCAAGGCGTACCAGTACGTCGTCGCCTACACCGATTTCGGCAGCACGCCGAAGATCACCGCGCCGACCGGGAGCGCGGTGACCAAGGCGCCCGCGCTGGCGTACGAACTGCTGAACAGCTGACCGACGACGCGCCGGGGCGGCGGCCACACGGGGGGTCGCCGCCCTGCCGTGACCGGAGGGGTTCCCGCTTGATGCCTGGCGTCAAGCGCGGACCCCTCCTCACTTCAGCGACCGAGGACCGAGCCGCCGTTGACCCCGAGGACCTGGCCGGTGACGTAGCCGGCGGCGGGGCTGACCAGGTAGCGGACGGCCGCCGCGATGTCGTCCGGTACGCCGGCCCGCCCGACCAGGGTGGCCGCGACCCGCTTGGCGTGCCCGTCCGGGGTCATCCGGTCGCCGAAGAACTCGGTCTCCGCGACGTACCCGGGGCTGACCACGTTGACCGTGATCTGCTCCGGACCGAGCTGGGTGGCCAGGTCGTACGCCCAGCCGTGCAGCGCCGCCTTCGCCGCCGAGTACGGCCCGGCCCCGCCGCGCTGGGCGGCGATCGAGCTGATCAGCAGCACCCGGCCGCCGGGGCGGCGCAGGGCGGGGCGCAGCGCCTCGGTGAGCAGGACGGCGGTGAGCACGTTGGCGTCCAGGTTGGCCCGCCACCAGGCCGCCACGTCGGCAAGGGTGTCGGTCGGGCCGCCCAGGTAGCCACCGGCGTTGTTCACCACCGCGTCGACGGTCCGTTCCCCCACCGCCGAGACCACCCCGGCGAGTTGTGCCGGGTCGGTGAGATCGGCGGTGACCGCACTGACCGCCTCCGGCCGGCCGCACTCCGCCGAGATCCGTTCGGCGGTGGCCAACAGCACGTCCGCCCGCCGCCCCACGATCAGCACGTCGTACCCGTCGGCGACAAGTCCCCCCGCGACGGCGGCCCCGATCCCGGTCCCACCCCCGCTCACCACCGCGAACCTGCTCTCCCCCACCGGCCGCCTCCCCTCCGCTCAACCTTCGTCGATCATGAAGTTATCGCCGCCGCCAACGGCGTGTCGCGACAATAACCTCATGATCAACGGGGCGGGCGGGGGCGGCCCGCGGTGGGTCAGCGGCGGCGGAGGGCTGTCAGGAGGGGGTGCAGGCGGGTGCGGAGGCTGGCCAGGCCGCCGGGGAAGAAGTAGACGGCCAGGATGAACACCGTGCCCAGGACGAACAAGGGCTGGCTCAGCGGGTGGCTGAGGAACGCCGGGAGGCTGTTCACCGCGTCGCTGGTGCCGAAGGCGGTCAGCCGGTGGTCCAGGTACATGTAGAGGACGCCGCCGAGCACCGGGCCCCACCGGGTGCCGGGACCGCCGAGCACCACCATGACCAGCAGCGACAGGGTCAGCTCCGACGAGGTCACGTGCGGGCTCGCACCACCCACGATCAGGCAGTAGACCACCCCGCCCGCCGTCGCCAGCCCGCCGGCCAGGGTGAACGCGACCAGCTTGAACCGGTACGGGTCGAGCCCCAACACCCCGATCCGGCGCTCGTCGTCGCGCAGCCCGGCCAGCACCCGCCCGGTGGGCGAGCCGCTCACCCGGTGCACCACGAAGACCACCAGGGCCAGGTACGCCAGCGCCAGCCAGTAGAGGTTCACCGTGTTGGCGACCCCGACCAGGGCGGACGGCAGCCCGGTGACGTCCAGCGGCAGCCCCTCCTCGCCGCCGGTGAGGCCGCCGAAGTCGCGGGCCACCAGGATCGCCCCGACCTGGGCGAAGGCCAGCGTCACCATGGCGAACGCGATCCCCACGGTACGCAGCGCGACCGCGCCGAGCAGCGCGGCGAGGACCGTCCCGCCGGTGATCGTGAGCAGCGCCGCCTGCCACAGCGGCAGCCCGGCCCGGGTGACCAGCACGTCGGTGCCGTACACGCCGGCGGCGAAGTAGAGCGCGTGCCCGAAGGAGAGCATCCCGGTCCGCCCGAAGAGCAGGTCGTACCCGGCCGCGAGGCCGCCGAACACCAGGCAGATGGCGAGCAGTTGCAGGGTGCCCGGCGAGTTCAGCGGCCCCTCGAAGACGCCCGGCAGGTTCACCGTCGAGTACGGCACGATCGCCGCCACCACCAGGGCGGCCAGCGGCGCGTACGGGCGCAGTCCGTGCCAGCGGGAGCGCCCGGGGGCCAGCTCGTCGGGCACCTGCGCGGGCGGCGCCGCAACCTCGGGGCTCTTCACCTCGGTCATGCCGTTGCCACCTTTCCGGCCAGGCCCTGCGGACGCAGCAGCAGCACCACGGCGAGCAGCCCGACCACGCAGAGGTCGCCCAGCCCGGACGTGCCGTAGTAGTTGACGAACTGTTGCAGCAGCCCGACCGCGACCGCCGCGTACGCGGATCCGACCACCGAACCCATCCCGCCGATCACCACCACGATGAACGCGAAGATCAGCAGCGAGCCACCCTGCCCGGGCGAGACGGTGCCGAAGTAGACCCCGCCGAGCGCGCCGGCCAGTGCGGCGGCCGCCCCGCCGATCGCGAAGACCAGGGTGAACGCCTTGCGGACGTCGATGCCGAGCGCGGTCACCATCTCCCGGTTCTCCACGCCGGCCCGGATGATCAGGCCGTACCGGGTGAAGCGGAGGAAGGCGAGCAGCCCGCCGAGCACCAGCACCGCGGCGATGATCAGCAGCAGCCCGGCGTTCGGCACGTTCGCGCCGAGGATCGAGGTCACCTCGCGGGTCCACGCGGGACGCGGGAACGGCCGCGCGTCGGCGCCCCAGGTGGCCTGGAGCAGCGCCACCCCGGCCAGCGACAGGCCGACGGTGACCAGCACCTGTTCGATGGTGCGGGAGTAGAGCGGCCGGATCAGCACCAGCTCGACCAGCACCGCCACCAGCGCCCCGGCGAGCACGCCGAAGGCGACCGCCACCACGAACCCGAACCCGCCCGAGCCGGCGCCGGGCAGGTTGCCGGCCGCCCACCAGGTCGCGTACGCCCCGACGCCGAGGAACAGGCCGTGCGCGAAGTTGAGCACGTCGGCCAGGCCGAAGACCAGGGACAGGCCGGAGGCGACCAGGAAGTAGAGCGCCGCCAGGCCGAGCCCGGTCAGCGTCAGCAGGATCACCGTGCTCATGCCTTCACCTCCGCGCCGACCCCGAGCAGCGACTTGGTCAGCGCGGTCTCCAGCAGCAGTTCCTGCGCGTTCCCGGTCCAGGCCACCTTGCCGGCGGAGAGCACCACCGCGTCCTTCGCCAGCCGCCGGACCACCGCCAGGTTCTGCTCGACCAGCAGCACCGGCACGGATTCCGCCACCCGCTCCAGCACTTCGGCCACCTCGGTCACCACCTTGGGCGCCAACCCCTTGGTCGGCTCGTCGATCAGCAGCAGCCGGTTGTCGTTGAGCAGCACCCGGCCGATGGCGAGCATCTGCTGCTGCCCGCCGGAGAGCGAGCCGGCCCGTTGCCGTCCGCGCCGGTCCAGCTCCGGGAAGAGCGCGAAGACCTTGTCGTACGCCGGGGTGGTGCCCCGCCGTTCGGCGAGCCGCAGGTTCTCCGCGACGGTGAGGCCGGCGAAGACGCAGCGGTCCTCCGGCACGTAGCCGAGGCCGTCGCGGACCAGCCGGTGGGTGGGGCGGGCGAGCAGGCTGCGCGCACCCATCCGGACCGTGCCGCGCACCTCGCCGTTGCGGGGCGTCAGCCCGACGACGGCCCGCAGGGTGGTGGTCTTGCCCACGCCGTTGCGGCCGAGCAGCACGGTCACCCCGGTGGACGCGACCTCGAACGACACCCCCTGGAGGATGTGCAGCCCGGCGATCCGCACCGACAGGTTCTCGACGCTGAGGACAGGTTCCGTCACGGTGCCACCTCCGTTCGCGACTGCGGGGCTCGCAAACCCGGCTCACTCCTCGCGCTCACAGGGCCTCCCCCAGGTACGCCTCCTGCACGGTGGCGTTGGCCATCACCGTGTCCGGGGTGTCGCAGGCCAGCAGCGCCCCGTGGTGCATCACCGCGATCCGGTCGGCCAGCTCCAGGATCACGTCCATGTGGTGCTCCACCATTAGCACCGACCGCTCGCTGTCGCCGGTCAACGACTTGATGACGGCGACCAGCTCGGGCACGTCCTCGGCGCTGACCCCGGCCATCGGCTCGTCCAGCAGCATCACCCGGGGCTCCCCGGCGAGCAGCAGGGCGATCTCCAGCTTGCGCTTCTCGCCGTGGGCCAGGGTGCCGGCGAGCGCCGTACCCCGGTGGGCGAGGCCGACCCGGTCGAGCGCCGCGTCGGCGGCGGCGGCCACGTCCCGGTCGGCCGCTGCCCGCCGCCACAGCTTCATCGAGCCACCCCGGTGCGCCTGTACGGCGAGCCGGACGTTCTCCCGCACCGTCAGCGAGCCGAACACCGAGGACGCCTGGAAGGTACGCCCCAGCCCGAGGCGGGCCCGCCGGTGCGGCGGGAGAGCGGTGACGTCCTCCCCGTCCAGCAGGATCCGCCCCTCGGTGGGCCGGCGCAGGCCGGTGATCAGGTTGAACAGGCAGGTCTTGCCGGCGCCGTTCGGACCGATCACGCCGAGGAACTCGCCGGGCGCGAGGTCGAGGTAGACGCTGTCGACGATGGCGACCTCACCGATCCGCCAGGTCAGACCGCGGGTGGCGAGCACGGATCAGCCCTTCATCTGGGTGACCGGCGGCGCGGTCTCGTCACCGGTCAGGGTCTTCTGGGCGGTCGCCGTGTAGGCGGTGCCGCTGCCCGTGAGCTTGGCCTGGTACATCGGCTGGAGCAGCGCGTGGTCCTCGGGCCGGATGGTCATCTGGCCCTTGACGCTGTCGAACTGCCAGCCCTCCAGCGCCTTGATCATCTTGTCGACGTCGTCGCCGCCCTCCTGCGCGGCCCGGACCACCATCTGGGCGGCGGCGAAGCCGTCCGGGTGGAACAGGTCCACCGTGCCGACCTTGCCCTTCAGCGCCTTGGCGGCCTCGGTGTCGCTGGCTCCGTCGAAGTAGTGCGACAGGAAGGAGATCTTGCTGCCGGCCGCGCCGAAGGTCGGCCAGGAGGCCCGGATGTCCAGGCCGGTGACGACCGTGGTGGAGGCGAGTACGCCCTGCTGGTCGAGGGTCTGCCACATCGCCGGGGCGGTGGTGCCGGCCCACGCGACGAAGAGCAGATCCGGCTTGGCGGCCTTGATCTGGCTGGCGAACGGGGTGAACTCGGTGGCGCTCGCCGGGGCCCGGACGCTGCTCACGGTCGCGCCGGCGCCGCCGATCACCGCCTTGACGGCGGCCTCGTTCGCGTCACCGAAGGCACCGTCTTGGGCGAACACGACCACCTTCTTGCCGGTGGCGTCGCCGATGAAGGACTTGGCGGTCACCACGTCCTGGTAGGACTGCCGGCCCGAGCGGAACGTGTACTTGTTCGCCCCGGTCACCGCGTCGGTGGCGGCCGGCCCGGAGATGAAGAGCACCTTGTTCTGCGCGGCGATCGGGGCCACCTGGAGGGCCACACCCGAGGAGGTGGAGCCGGCAATGATCTTCGCACCCTTGCCGATCAGGTCCTTGGCCGCGGAGACCGCCTTCGCCGGGTCACCCGCGTCGTCGACCTCGGTGAGTTCGATCTTCCGGTCACCGACCTTGCCGGTGCCCTTGGTAGCAAAGTCGAGGCCGGCCTTGAAACCCTCGATGTACTGCTTGCCGTAGCTGGCCAGCGGCCCGGACTGGGAGTACACCAGCCCAACCTTGACCGGGGCGGCGTCGCCGCCGCCGGAGGCGGTGTCCTGCGGGCTGCCACAGGCCGTGACGGCCACCGCGGCCGCCATCATCGTGGCGGCGGAAAGGAACACCCGTCGCGTGTGCCGGATCGTCATTGCGACTCCAGGTGAGGACAGGGGGAACGTCAGTTGTCGGCTCACGCTAGAAGTGACGTCACCCACGGGCTATGTGGCGGAAACACACAAGTGATCGGGGCAGGATGGCCGCATGTAACAACCCCCGACATCACCGCGTAACCGCGCCGACTCCGGATGGCCTCCGCCGCCATCGATGCGCCGCCCGGTGTGTCGCGCCCCGCCATCGCGGAGCGGCCACCCGCAAGGGCCGCTGGGCCCCTCGTCTAGATCCACTCCAGATACGCGAGGTTGCGGTGTCAGCGGGACCCCGACACCGCCAGATCCCCGATACGGAGTCGATCACGACGCGCGAACCAGAACGGCACGTGGGGTGCCCGGACATCGCCGGACACCCCACGTCGCCGGAGCGCCGCGCCGGGTCCCGAGCGCCCCGGCGCGACGCCGTTCAGCGGCCGGCGCGGGCCGCCACGGCGGTGTCCGGCTGGTCGGCGAAGGCGCCGTCCAGGCCGAGCTTGAAGAAGAGCTCGTACTCGGCGGTGATGTCGCCGCGGGCGTTCGGGTCGGTGCCGATGCGGAAGTCGACCGGGAGGAACTGGTTCTCGGCGCGGAACGTCCAGGCGTGCACGAGCAGCTTCACCCGGTGCGCGTCCCGGATCACCGTGGTCGGGGCGAGCAGCTTGCCGGCCGCATCCCGGGGGACGATCAGGTTCTTGTTCGCGCCGACTCCGTCGGCGTACTCGGCGATCCAGGCCAGGCCGGCGGCGGAGGCCAGGTCGGCGTAGGTCCGGGTGTCGCCGGCGAGGGTGAAGTCATACGGACGGCCGGTGGCGTCGAGCAGCTGGGCCAGCTTGACGTCGATCATGCCGTTGAGCTTGCGCAGGTTGGCCGTCTCGAAGCTCTGGATGAAGACCGGGTCGTTGCGGTGGGTCAGCTTGTTGGCCGTCAGCACCGCGACCAGCGGCTCCTCCAGCGGCAGCCCCTTCGAGGCGAAGTAGCTGGGGTGCTTGGTCTCCGGGTAGACGCCGATGGTCCGGCCGCGGGCCTTCGACTCGGCCCGGGCCAGGTCGATGACCTCCTGGAACGTCGGCACCTCGAACTTCCCGTCGAACGCGGTGTTGGCCACCCGCACCTGGGGCAGCCGCTCCTTGGCCCGCAGCGTCTTCAACTCGACCAGGGTGAAGTCCTCGGTGAACCAGCCGGTGACGCTGACCCCGTCGATGCTCTTGGTCGTCCGGCGGGCGGCGAACTCGGGGTGGGCGGCCACGTCGGTCGTACCCGAGATCTCGTTCTCGTGCCGGGCGACCAGGATGCCGTCCTTCGTCGAGACCAGGTCCGGCTCGATGTAGTCGGCGCCCATCCGGATCGCCAGCCGGTAGGCCTCCAGGGTGTGCTCGGGGCGGTAGCCACTCGCGCCCCTATGGCCGATCACGATGGGGCGATTGTCCGCCCGGGACTGCTCGGCGGCGGCCTCGGGCCGGGCCTGGGCGGCCACGGCCGGCACCACCACGGCGGCCGCGAGCAGCGTGCCGGCCATGCCGAGGGCGGAAAGGGTACGTCGCAACGCCGTCTCCTGTCGTCGATGGGTACGGACAGCAGACCGGTCGGGGCTGTCCGGCAGTTGGTCGGTTCCTGACCTGCCGGTGAACCTCCGGACGGAAGATGACCTCGTGCGCCGTCTGCTCCGTCACCCCGTGCGGCTGGTGCCGTTCGGGTTCCTGGCGGCGATCCTGCTCGGCACCGGCCTGTTGATGCTGCCCTGGGCCACCAGCCACCACCGGTACACCCCGTTCATCACGGCGCTGTTCACCGCCACCTCGGCGGTGTCCGTCACCGGCATGGCCGTCAACGACACCCCGAACTACTGGAACGACTTCGGCCTGGCGATGATCACCGTGCTCACCCAGCTCGGCGGCCTGGGCATCCTGAGCGTCGCGGCGCTGGTGATCCTGGTGGTCTCCCGGCGGCTCGGCCTGCGCAACCGGCTGCTGGTGCAGGCCGAGACCGCCGAGTTCGGCGTCGGCGACGTCCGCCGGCTGCTGCTGCGGATCGTGGCGACGGTCTTCGTCACCGAGGCGGTGATGACGGCGGTGCTCACCGGCCGGCTGTGGCTCACCTACGACTACCCCCTTGGGTACGCCCTGTGGTCGGCCGCCTTCCATGCCATCCAGGCGTTCAACAACGCCGGCTTCACCCTCTACTCCGACGGCCTGGTCGCCTTCTCCCGCGATCCCTGGGTGGTCCTGCCGTTGGGCCTCGGCGCGATCATCGGCGGGCTGGGCTTCCCGGCGCTCTTCGAGGCGGTACGCGAGTGGCGGCGGCCCAGAGGTTGGGCGGTCGCCACCAAGCTGACGATCTGGGGCACCGGGGCGCTGATCACGTTCGGCTTCGCCGCCCTGCTGTTCGCCGAGTGGCGCAATCCCGCCACCATCGGCACCTACGATGCCCGGGGGAAGTTCCTGGCCGCGTTCACCCAGATCGCGCTGAGCCGCACCGGCGGCTTCGACGTGATCCACGTCGGCCGGCTCAGCGAGGAGAGCTACCCCCTGCTCATCGTCCTGATGTTCATCGGCGGTGGTAGCGCCAGCACCGCCGGTGGCATCAAGGTCTCCACCTTCTTCCTGCTCGCCTTCGTCATCTGGGCCGAACTGCGCGGCGAACCGGACGTGACGGTGGGTCGCCGGCGGGTCGCCACGGCCAGCCAGCGGCAGGCGTTGACCGTGGCGCTGATCAGCGTGGCGCTGGTCGTCGCCGGCACGGCCGTGGTGATCGCGGCGAGCAGGCATGCCCGCTACTACGCGGTGCTCTTCGAGGTCACCTCCGCGTTCAGCACCACCGGGCTGTCGGTCGGGCTCGCCCCGGAGCTGAACGACGCCGGGAAGGCCCTGCTGACCGCGCTCATGTACATCGGCCGGGTCGGCCCGCTCACCCTCGGGTCGGCGATCGCGTTGAACACCCGACGACGCCTGTACCGCTACCCGGAGGAGCAACCCATTGTCGGCTAGGAAGACGGACGACAGCGGCATCGTGGTGATCGGCCTCGGCCGGTTCGGCTCGCGGCTGGCCGGCTCGCTGGCCCACCTCGATCACGACGTGCTGGCCATCGACGGCAGCCAGGAGCGGGTGCAGCACTGGTCGGCGCGGCTGGATCGGGTGGTGCAGGCGGACTCCACCGAGGAGAACGTGCTGCGCCAGATCGGCGTGGCGGACTTCCAGCGGGTCGTGGTCGCCATCGGCGCCTCGGTGGAGGCGAGCGTGCTGACCGTGCTGGCCCTGACCGAGCTGGGCGTCCCGCAGATCTGGGCCCGGGCCACCTCCGAGAAGCACGCGAAGATCCTCAGCTCGGTGGGGGCCCACCACGTGATCTTTCCCGAGGCGGAGACGGGCGAACGGGTCGCGCACCTGATCATCAGCAAGATGCTGGACTTCATCGAGTTCGGCGACGACTTCGCGATCGCCAAGGTACGCGTACCGCCGACGATGGTGGGGCGGCCGTTGCGCGAGCTCTCCCCGGCGGACCGGTACGGGGTGATGGTGGTCGGCGCGAAGCTGCCCGACGAGCCGTTCCGCTACGCCGGTCCGGACACCGTGCTGCAACGGGACAGCGTGCTCATCGTGGAGGGCAGCATCGGCCAGGTGCAGCGCTTCGCCTCGCTCGGCTGAGCGTCACTTCTTCTTCCTGCTCGCGTCCTTGTCCTTGCCGCCGTGCTCCCCCTTTCCCTCGGTCACTTGCCTTTTCCCTTACCGTCCTCCTTGCCCTTGCCGGGCTTCGCCCGGCTGCCGCTGCTCTTCGCCGCGCCGGCCTTCGGGGCCGCCTTCGTCGGCGGCTTCGCCGGCGTCGGGGGCACGGTGGTGGGCGGCACCGAACCAGCCACCCCGGAGACCTGCACGCCGCAGCTGCTGTCGCCGATTTTGAACTCCACCGGCAGCAGGTTGCCCCCCGTGTAGCTACCGCTCAGCGAGATCTTCCGGGACGCGCCCGGCGCGAGCGCCGGGTCGGTGGCCGGTGCGTGAAGCTGCACGACCCGCCCCTGCTGGTCGACCGCCGGCTGGGCTTTCGTCACGGTCTGCCGACCGGGGAAGGTGAAGCTCATCGTCCAGTCGCGCAGTTCCCGGCTGCCGGTGTTGGTCAGGGTCAGCTCCGCGGTGAAGTCCTTGCCGGAGTCCCGCTGCAGCGAGTAGTCGACGGCGCAGGGGATCGACTGCGGCAGGTCCATCCGGGCCTGGGTCGGTTCGACCCCGCCGCTGGCCGGGCTCTTCGAGGTCAACCCCCACAGGGTGGCGGTGACCGCGACCAGGCCGGCGGCGGCCACCCCGGCCTCCACCTTGCGCCGCCGGGAAGCGGCCCGGGTGCGGGTGCGGATCGCAGAGAAGGGCAACGCGTCGGTCTCCGCCGACCAGGGCAGGATGGTCGTTCCCGCGTTCTCCACCAGCGTCGGATCGAACTGACCGAGCGCCGGGGAGACCGGCACGATCGCCGCGATGCCGGCCGCGTCGGCGAGCGTACGGGCCACCTCGGCGGTCGCCGGGCGGTCCTCGGGGCGCTTGGCGAGGCACTGCCGGACCAGCCGCGCGACCTCGTCGGGGAGGCCGACCACCGGCGGCATCGGCTCCGGGTCGTGGTACATGTGGGCCCGGAGCATCTGGGTGGTGGTGCTGGCCTGCCAGGGCAGCCGGCCGGTGAGCATCCGGTACAGCAGCAGGCCGACCGCGTACACGTCGGTGGCCGGGGAGACCTGGCCGTTGTCCAGCCGCTCCGGGGCCAGGTAGGCGGGCGTGCCGAGCAGGGCGCCGTCCGGATCCTTCTCGCTCTCCCCCGCCAGCGCCGAGATGCCGAAGTCGACGACCTTCACCCCGGTCGGGGTGAGCATGACGTTGCCGGGGGTCACGTCCCGATGGACCACGCCCCGGGCGTGCGCGGTGGCCAGCGCCGACGCCACCTCCGCGCCGATGGTCACCGCCTCCCGCCAGGGCAGCTGCCCGCCGCGGCCGAGCCGGGCACTGAGCGGGCCGCCGTCGACCAGCTCCATCACCACGTACGGCACGGTCAACCCGGCCTGCTCGGACTCGCCGTAGTCGTACACGTTGGTGATGTTGGGATGGCAGAGCCGGGCGGCGGCCTGCGCCTCGATCCGGATCCGGTGCCGGAACGCCTTGTCGCTGGCCAGCCGGGAGGCGAGCACCTTCACCGCCACCTGGCGACCCAGCACCTCGTCGTAGCCGCGCCAGACCACCGACATGCCCCCCGCACCGAGCTGCTCGACCAGCCGGTACCGCTCACCCAGCAGCTGCGCGCCGCCCCTCACCGCTGCACCCATGGTCGGTCCTGTTGCCCGGACAGGACCGCCGTACACCTGAGGGGTCGGAATCGGTCAGGAAAATCATCCGTTCAGGCAGTCGCGAGGAGCTGGTCCACCGGGGCGTAGTCGTCGGTCAGCACCAGCGCGTCGCCGACGTACCCGGTCAGCTCCCCGCCGGAGAGCAGGCCGGCCGGCTCGGGCAGCAAGCCCAGCCGGCTCTGGACGCCGGCCAGCGGCAGCGGCGCGTCCGAGGCGACGATGAGGAAGTTAGCGCCGGACCGTCCTTCGATCCCGTAGGGCGGGGCGATCAGCGCGACGTGCCGGAACTCGGCCCGGACGGTGGCCAGCTCGGCCCGGATGAACCGGCCCGGCGGCACGTCGATGACGTTCTGCACGTAGATCCCGCCGGGTCGGAGCACCCGACGGACCTCGGCGGCCATCTCCCGGGTGGCCAGGTGCCAGGGCACGACCAAATGGCCGAAGGCGTCGCCGACGATGAAGTCGCGGCTGTCGGTGGGCTCGGCGCCGACCAGCACCCGGGCGTCCCCGATCCGGGCCCGCAGCTGCGGCCCGGTGCGTACGCCCAGCTCCCGCCGGTCCAGGTCGACCAGCCCGCCGTCGATCTCGAAGACCAGGTTGTCGGTGCCGGGCCGGGTCGCGGCGAGGTAGCGCGGCATGGTGAAGCCACCGCCGCCGAGGTGCAGGGCTTCGAGCCGCTGCCCCGCCGGCGCGGCCAGGTCCGCGACCAGGCCGATCCACTGGGTGTACGCGTACTTCAGGCGGGTCGGGTCGGCCAGGTCGACGTACGAGTGCTCGCCCGAGTTGAGGTAGAGCACGCGCCCCTGCGTCCACTGCGGGTCGGTCTCCACCTTCGCGCAGTGGTACGCGGTCTCCACGTCGCACGGGTTCGGGGCGACCGCGGACAGGCCCGCCGCGGCCAGGCCGAGCACCGCCAGGGCGGCCTTCACCCGGGTCGGGCCGGGCAGCCCGGTCCCCGACCGGCGGCGCAGGTACGCCCCGAGCACCAGCCCGGTCACCCCGAGCACCGCCGCCAGCCCGAGCACGATCACCGTGCTGGACAGCGCCGCCACCAGCACGAAGCCGGTGACCAGGGTGGCGGTGATCCCGCCCAGCGTGCCGATGCCGGAGAGCCGGCCGACCACCTGCCCGGTGCGGCGCAGGTCGGCGAGCTGGAGCTTGACCACCAGCGGGGTCACCCCGGCCAGCAGCGCCGCCGGCACCAGCACCGCCAGTGCGGTCAACAGGAGCACCCCGCTCGCCGCGCTGCCGCGCAGCGCCTCGCCGGCGTACCGGACGACGGGGAGGGTGACCGCGGTGGCGATGCCCGCCAGCACCAGGGCCGGGGCGAGCAGGGTGCGCGGGTCCCACCGGTCGGCGAGCCACCCGCCCATCCACGCCCCGTACGCGATGGCGCCCAGCGCCATGCCGATGACCGCGCTGGTCACCTGGAGGGTCACCCCGACGTACGGGCCGACCAGCCGGAGCGAGACGGTCTCCAGCACCAGCACGGCCCCGCTGGAGAGGAAGACGAGGAACGCGGCGAGCCCGTTCGGCAGGGCCCGGGGCGGGGCCGGGGCGCTCGGCGCCAACCCCACCTCGACGTCGGACGATGTGCTGCTCACCGTGGCGATGCTACGCAGCGTTCCCAGCGACCCGGGTCAGTACATCGAAACATGAACATGGTTTGTGTGGTCGGCGGCCGGACTGCCCCCGCCGCTGTACGACCGCCAGCCGGTGTTCGGCATCCAGATCTGCCGGTACCAGATCACGTACATGACGCCGAGCTTGCTCGCGTTGTTCTTGAGATAGCTGGCGAGGCTGTCCCCGTACGCCTTGTCGCCACCGGTGGCCGAGACGTTCTCGAAGCCGCCGCTGGCGGCGGAGAAGTCACACGCCCGCCCCTTCGGGTGCTCGCCGCCGCCACCACTGCGGTGGCAGGAGACGTACCGCTTGTAGCCGGCCGCCTTGGCCTGCTGGAGCATGTGCAACGTGCGCGGGGTGATGCAGCCGTCGGCCGGCGTCGGGTCGTCCACCGAACAGGACTCGGACGGCCACGAGCCGTCGGAGTTGCGCGGGGCCGGCTTCGCCGACCCGGCGCCGCCGCTGAAGCCGGCGCTGCTGCCGGAGCTGACCTTGGCCAGCGCGACCTCCGCGTCCCGCTTCTTCTTCGCCAGGATCGCCAACTGCTTCTGCTGCTCGCGGATCTCCGTGTCGATGGCCAGCTTGGCCCGGGCCGCCTCGGCCTTCGCCTCGTGCAGCGCGCGCAGCCGCGTGCCGTCCCGCTGGGCCATCACGTCCAGCTCGGCGGCGCGCTTGAGGAAGGAGTCCGGATCGGTGCTGGCCAGCAGCGCCGACACCGGGGTCAGCCGGCCCAGCCGGTACGACTGCGCGGCCACCTCACCCACCTGCGAGGTCAGCTCGACTAGGCGCAGCTCGAGCTGGGCGAGCTGCCCGGTCAACTCCTTCTGCCGCCGCTTGGAGTTGTCGAGCCGGGCCTTGGCCTCGATGTGGCCCTTCGCCGCCGCCTCGAGGGCCGCCCGGAGCTGCTTGCTGCCCCCCTCGTCGGGCGCGCTCGGGCTGGGTGCCGCGGCGGCGGGCCCGGCCGCGACGAGGCCGGCGCCGAGCAGCAGGGCCGCCGCGGCGAGCAGGGCGAGCAACGGCCGGCGGACGCGCCGCCGGATGAGCCTGGTCCTGGGCACGAGAGCGTCCTTCCGTCGACCGCCGGCCCTCGGTTGGCCGCCGCGCGGCGGCTGCTCCGCCGGCCCCGGACGGCGGCCCGCTGGCGGAGACCGCCGTCACGATACCGGACCACTCGTGCCGCGCCAGGCCCCCGACCTCGGCCGACACGAATCGTCGACGCAGCGTGCCAGTCCCGTCGCGGACGGCGAAAGGAAGGGTCCCCGGTTGGACCGGGGCCCCCTCTCAACACCTGGGGCGGGCCGCTCGCTCACCCAGCCAGTAGCGCCGCGCGGACGTCGTCCCAGATCTCCTCGCTGGCCGCGACCAGCAGGCCCCGGCCGTCGTCGGCCGGGTGGTAGTCGGTCCCGTCGAAGCGGCGGGCCACCCCGCCGGCCTCCCGTACCAGCAGCGTGCCGGGCGCGTGGTCCCAGGGCAGGGTGCGCCAGAAGAGGACGAACTGCTGCGCGCCGGTGAGCATGTCCAGGTATTCCCGCCCGGCGCAGTGCTGCCCGGGCAGCAGCTCGCCCATCCGCTCGCCGCCCGCCTCCACGGTCCGCCGGGTCTCCGGCGGCAGGAACCGGGTCATCGCGGTGCCCCGCAGGGCGCCGACCTCCGGCGCCGTCCGGCTGATCCGCACCGGCGTGCCGTCCAGCCAGGTGCCCGCGCCGGCCCGGCACGCCGCCATCGTGTCGGCCAGCGGGTCGTACACCCAGGAGGCCGCCGGCAGGCCGTCGGCCAGCAGCGCCACCATCAGGGCGAACGGACGCCGACCAGCGGCGAAGTTGGCGGTGCCGTCGATCGGGTCGACCACCCAGACGTCGCCGGCGCCGCGCAGGTGCCGCAGCAGGTCCGGGTCCTCGGCGACCGCCTCCTCGCCGACCACCACGGAGCCGGGGCGCAGCCGCCGCAGCCCGGCGGAGATCAGCTCCTCCGCCTGGCGGTCGGCGACGGTGACCACCTCACCCGGGGCCTTCTCGGAGACGTCGGCGTCGTCCAGCCGGCGGAACATCGGTACCACGACCTCCGCCGCGGCCGTCCGCAGCAGGTCGCCGACGTCGGCCAGCAGCGACTCAGCCACGCGGCGGCAGCTTGACCACGCTGACGAAGAACTCGTCGATCTGGCGGACCACCGAGATGAAACGCTCGAAGTCCACCGGCTTGGTCACGTAGGCGTTGGCGTGCAGCTGGTAGCTGCGCAGGATGTCCTCGTCGGCCTGGGAGGTGGTGAGCACCACGACCGGGATCCGGCAGAGCTCCTCGTCCTTCTTGATCTCCTCCAGCACCTCCCGACCGTCCCGGCGGGGCAGGTTGAGGTCGAGCAGGATCAGGTCGGGGGTGATCGCGTCCGCGTACTGGCCCTCCTGGCGCAGGTAGGCGAGCGCCTCGGCGCCGTCCGAGACCACGGTGAGGCGGTTGCGGAGCTTGTGCTCCTCGAACGCCTCCTGGGTCATCAGCACGTCGCCCGGATCGTCCTCGACCAGCAGGACCTCGATCGGACTCTTGCCGTCTGCCGGCGCGGTCATCCCACCGTCTCCTTCATGTCCCCCGTTGTACCGTCCCGGGTCGCCCCCGCGGGCGTCTCCTCCCGTCCCGCGTCCGGCTGCCGACCGACAGGCGCCGCCGCACCGTCCCCCGTCGCCGCCGGGTCCCCGGTCGACTCCGCACTGGCCGCCGGCTCGTCCCCGTCCGCCGCCGACGCCGCCTCGACGTCCGCGGGCAGGGTGAACCGGATCGCCGTGCCCTCCTCGGTGTCGGTGTCCACCCAGACCCGGCCGCCGTGATATTCCACGATCTTCTTGACGATGGCCAGGCCGATGCCGGTGCCCGGGTACGCGTCCTTGGAGTGCAGCCGCTGGAAGATGACGAAGATCTTGTCGGCGAACTCCGGCTCGATCCCGATGCCGTTGTCCTGGCAGCTGATCTCCCACTCGTCGCTGACCAGCCGGGCCGACACGTGCACCTTCGGCGGCACGTCCGGGCGACGGAACTTGATCGAGTTGCTCACCAGGTTGGCCAGCAGGTTGGTCAGCAGCGGCTCCTCGCCGCGGATCACCGGCAGCTCGTCCCAGGTCAGCTCGGCGTCGGAGTACTGGCGGGCCGCCTCGGTCTGGGCGGCCACGTCGCCCATCACCTTGCTGAGGTCCACCTCCGTGAAGCCGATGGTGAGGCGACCGATCCGGGAGAACGCGAGCAGGTCGTTGATCAACCGCTGCATCCGCTGCGCGCCGTCGACGGCGAACGCGATGTACTGGTCGGCCCGCTCGTCCAGCTGGCCCGCGTAGCGCCGCTGGAGGAGCTGGCAGAAGCTGGCCACCTTGCGCAGCGGCTCCTGCAGGTCGTGCGAGGCGACGTACGCGAACTGCTCCAGGTCACGGTTGGACCGGGTCAGCTCCTCGGCCTGCTTCTGGAGCTGGCTGTTGACCCACTCGATGCTCTCCCGGGCCTCGCGTACCTCGTCCAGCTCCCGGGCGATCTTCTGCCGCATGCCGTCGATGTCCTCGGCGAGGAGGCGGAACTCCGGCGGCCCGGAACCCTCGATGTGGTGCCGGTAGTCGCCGTCGGCGACCTCGCGTACCTGGCCCACCAGGGCGCCCAGCGGCCGGATCAGGATCCGGTCCAGCGAGAGCAGCAGCACCGCGCCGGCCACCGCCACCACCAGGGCCGCGGCGATCAGCAGCACGACCAGCAGGTTGCTGGTGCTGCTGACCCGGTCGGTGGTCTGCTGCCCGACGACGACGATCGCCTCCTGGAGCGTGTCGACCGAGGCCCGGACGCCCTCGAACTGCTGCCGGGTCTGGTCGGTGATCAGCGCCTGCCCGGCCTCCGGACCGCTCCGCTCGACCGTGGTGATCACCGGCTCGGCGACATCCGTGCGCCACCGCGCCGCCCGCTGCTCCACCACCGACAGCTCGCGCCGCACGTCCGGGTAGTCGGCGGCCAGCTTCTCCATCGAGGCGACCGTGTCGCGCTCCCGGCGCAGGCCCGCCTCGTACGGGGCGAGGTCCTTGCGGTCGCCGTTCACCGCGAACCCGCGGACGGCCGTCTCCTGGTCCAGCAGGGCGCTCATCAGCTCCTGGGCCTGGACCCGGAGCGGACCGGTCTTGATCAGGACGGCGTCGATGTTCTGCCGGTTCTTCTCGGCGACCAGCGCCTCGGCCGTGGCCAGCCCGAGCAGCAGCAGCAGGACCACGCTGAGCAGCGCGACCACCCGGCGCCGCAGGGTCCAGCCCGCCCGGTACGCCTTCACCGGCCGTCACCCCGGCTGACCAGCAGCATGGCGACGTCGTCGGCGAGCGGACCGCCGTTGAGCTGCTCGGCCCGGCCGACCAGCCAGCCGGGCAGCTCGGGCAGGGGCACCGCCTCGTTGGCGAGCAGGTCGGTGAGACCCGGTACGTCGAGCCGGTCGTCGCCGGTGCCCACCCGGCCCTCGATGAGCCCGTCGGTGTACATCAGCAGGGACCAGTCGCGGGTGTCGAACTCCAGGTCGAACGCGACGGGCCGGCGCGGTCGCACCCCGAGCAGCAGGCCGTTGCGGGCCGGCACCGGGGCGACCTTGCCTCCGCTGAGCAGCAGCGGCGGCGGATGCCCGGCGAGCCGGACGGTGGCCCGGTTGGCCGCCAGGTCGAGCCGGGTGGTCGCCACCGTGGCGAAGATCTCCTGGAGCCGGCGCTCGCTCATCAGCACCTGCTCCAGCGCGGGCAGCACCTCGTCGTCCGGCACCCCGGCCATCACGAGGGCCCGCCAGGCCACCCGGAGCTCGACGCCGAGGGCGGCCTCGTCCACGCCGTGGCCGCACACGTCGCCGACGATCAGGTCGATCCGGTCCGGCCGGGTCTGCACCACGTCGTAGAAGTCGCCGCCGATCAGCGCGGCGTGCCGGCCGGGACGGTAGAAGGTGTGCACCGACACCTGGTCGGTGGTCATCAGCGGCTGCGGCAGCAGGCCCCGCTCCAGGCGGGCGGACTCGGCCTGGCGCAGCTCCACCTCGCGCAGCCGGCGGGCGTTCTCGTCGGCCCGCTTGCGTTCCACCGCGTAGCGCAGGGCGCGGGCCAGCAGCACCCCGTCCACCTGGCCCTTGACCAGGTAGTCCTGGGCGCCCTCGGCCACCGCGACGATGCCCAGGTGCTCGTCGGAACGGCCGGTGAGCACGCAGACCGCCGCCCCGCTGGCCATCTCCAGCACCCGGCGCAGCCCGTCCAGGCCCTGCGCGTCGGGGAGGCCGAGGTCGAGCAGGACGCAGTCGACCCCGGGCACCCGCTGCCGGGCCTCGCTGAGGCTGGTGGCGACCAGCAGGTCGATGTTGGCGTTGGTCTCGGCGAGCAGCTCGCCGACCAGGAAGGCGTCGCCCTCGTCGTCCTCGACCAGCAGGACCCTCAGCCGCTCGCCGGGCGGCACGTTGGGGTGGTGCCCGAAACCGCCCTGCGGAACGGCGCGCGGGGCGACGGGGGGCCCGGGGAGACCGGGTCCCCGGTGCGGCCGGGTCACCGCGGCGAGACGCGGGAGTTCGCTGGTGATGTCGGACTCCTTCCGAGTGCCCTGCTGATCCTGTATCAGACAACGGTCGCACACAACACGACCGGCGCCGGGGCGGGCGGACCCACCCTCGGGGCAGCGGCAGGGCAGGAGACCGATGTTACGCGGCGCGGCTGGTCCGGCCCCGGCACGCCCGCCGGGGCCTGCCCGGGTGGGGAGTGTCGCCGCGGTCGGTCGGGGGGCAGGATGAGGCCACCTCCGACCACCCCGAGGAGTTCCCGTGGGCGTACCCCCCACCCGGCCGGCCGACCGGGCGCTGGCCCGGCCGCGCCGCCGGCTGCTCGCCGCCGCCGCGGCGCTCGCCGCGCTGCTGGCCGTCGGCGCGGGCGTCCTCGTCGACCTGGCCACCCCGGCGCCGCGCCCCGCCGCCGCGCCCGCGGACCAGTTCAGCGCCGAGCGGGCGTACGACCAGGTCAAGGTCATCGCCGCGCGGCCGCACGTGGCGGGGAGCCCGGCCAACGACCAGGTCCGCGAGCACCTGGTGGCCGTGCTGCGCGGCCTCGGCCTGGAGACCGAGGTGCAGGACACCGTCGCCCCGGAGGCCGGGCAGCTCAAAGGGGCCGCCGGCGGGGCGACCGTGGCCCGGGTACGCAACGTGGTGGCCCGGCTGCCCGGCACCGCCTCCACCGGACGGGTGTTCCTGGTGGCCCACTACGACTCGGTGCAGTCCGGCCCGGGCGGGAACGACGACGCCGCCGGCACCGCCAGCATCCTGGAGGTGGCCCGGGCCCTGACCGCCGGCCCGCGCCCCCGCAACGACATCGTGTTCGTGCTCACCGACGCGGAGGAGGCGTGCCTCTGCGGCGCGTCGGCCTTCGCCGCCAGCCACCCGCTCGCCGCCGGCGGTGGGGTGGTGCTCAACCTGGAGGCGCGCGGCTCCACCGGCCCGGTGGTCATGTTCGAGACGTCCCGGGACAACGCGAAGCTGGTGGACGTCTTCGGCCGGGCCGCCCCACACCCGGTGGGCACCTCGTTCGCGGTGGAGATCTACCGGGTGCTGCCGAACGACACCGACTTCACCGCCTTCCTGGACCACGACTTCGTCGGGCTGAACTCGGCATACATCGACGGGGGCGCGGTCTACCACACGCCGCTGGACGTCCCGGCGGCGATGGACCGGGGCAGCCTCCAGATGCACGGCGACAACGCCCTCGGGCTGGCCCGCGAGTTCGGCCGGACCGACCTGACGAAACTGGGCTCCGACCACGACGCGACCTACTTCCCCGTGCCGGGCGGCCTGGTCCGCTACCCCGGCTGGCTCACCCTGCCGCTGGCGCTGCTCGCCCTGGTCGCGGTCGGCGGGCTCGGCTGGCTGCTGCGCCGGCGCGGCCGGGCCAGCACCGGCCGGCTCGCCGCCGGCGTCGGGTTGGCCCTCGTGCCGGTCGTCGTGGCCCCGCTGGGCGCGTGGCTGCTCTGGACCGCGGTCACCGCGCTCCGCCCCGGGTACGCCGAACTGCTCGACCCGTACCGGCCGGTCTGGTACCGGCTCGCCGTGGTGGCGCTCGCCGCGGCGGTCCTGCTCACCTGGTACGCGCTGACCCGCCGGTGGGCCGGTCCGGCCGCCCTCGCGTTCGGCGGGCTGACCTGGCTGGCCCTGTTCGGAGTGCTGCTCGCCGTGCTGGTGCCGGGTGGGGCGTACCTGACCACCCTGCCCGCGCTGGCCGGCGCCCTCGCCGGCCTGGCGGCGCTGGCCACCCGGCTGGACGGTCCGGGGCCGATGATCGCGGTGACCCTGGCCGGCACGGTCGCCGTGGTGATCCTGCTGCCGACCGTGGTGCTGCTCTTCCCGGCGCTCGGCATGGCGATGGGCGGGGTGGCGGCGCTGTTCGCGGTGCTGCTCGGCCTGGCCGCGTTGCCGGTGGTCGACCTGCTGCACCCGCAGGCCGGCGGCCAGCGCGGCCTGCTGGCGCTGCGGGCCCGCCGGCTGGCTCCGCTGCCGGCGGCCGCCGCCGGGCTCGCCGCCGTGGTGCTCGCCGGGGTCGGCCTGGCCGTGGACCGCTTCGACGCCGCCCACCCGGTGCCGACCCACCTGATGTACGCCTTGGACGCCGGCACCGGCGAGGCCCAGTGGCTCAGCCGCGAGGCCGAGCCGCAGCCGTGGACCGCCGGGTACGTCGACGGGATCGTCTCCGCGGCCGACGACTTCCCCGCGCTGGGCGACGCCAGGCTCCGCAGCGGCCCGGCGCGAGCGGCCGACCTGCCCGCCCCGACGTTGCAGGTGCTCGCCGACACCACCGTCGGGGAGCAGCGCACCCTGCGGGTCCGGGTGACCCCGCAACGCCCGGTCCGGCTGCTCTCGCTGCACGTGGACTCGGGGACGGGGGTGGAGTCGGCGACCGTCAACGGGATGGCGCTGGGCATCGGCCGATACACCAGGGACCACCCGTGGGGCTTCGGCATGGTGTTCCACGCCCCGCCACCGGAGGGCGTCGAGATCACCCTGGTGGTGGCGCCCGGGCACCGGCCGCTGCTGCGGGTCATGGACGCCAGCGACGGCCTGGCCCGCGTACCCGGGTTCCGGCCCCGCCCGCCCGACGTCGGCGTGGTCGGCTCGCACAGCTCAGAGATGCTGGCGGTGGCCCGCACGTACCCGCTGTGACCCGCGCTTCCGGGCCGGGGGCGGCGGGCCGCCTCGGCCGGCGCCCGATCCGATCAGGAATCAAGAAGCGGCCGGTTGTCGTCGTGCCTAGCCTTTCTCATGGCCGGCATCGCGCCGAGCCTTGAGCGTCGAAAGGCAACCTGGACATGCCCACGAAGAACCCCCAGACCGAGTCCGCCGGCTTCAGCGCCGAGGAGCGTGCCGCGATGAAGGCGCGCGCCGCCGAGCTGCGCGCCGAGGGCAAGAAGGGCGCCAAGAAGGCCGACGACCTGCAGGCGACCCTCGACAGCATCGCGAAGATGACGCCGGAGGATCGTGCGCTCGCCGAGCGCGTGCACATGGCGGTGACCACCACCGCCCCGGAGCTGTCGCCGAAGACCTGGTACGGGATGCCCGCCTACGCGAACGCGGACGGCAAGATCGTCGTCGCCTTCAAGAACTCGGGCAAGTTCAACACCCGCTACTCGACGCTGGAGTTCCAGGACGCGGCCAACCTCGACGACGGGGACCTGTGGCCGGTGTCGTACGCGATCCAGAAGTGGAGCCCCGCGGTGGAGAAGAAGATCGTCGAGGTGGTGCAGGCCGCGGTCTCCTGAGGCACTACTTCCAGCGGAAGTGCACGAAAAGGCGGCCGAAGTTCTTCGAGTCCTTCTCGACCCGGTGGTAGAGCTGCTTGACGTCCTTCTGGTCGAGGAAGCGCAGCACCCGCTTCTTGAGCTGGCCGGAGCCCTTGCCCGGGATGATCTCCACCAGGGTGGCCTTCTTCGCCACCGCCTCGTCCATGATCCCGCGCAGCGCGCGATCAATGTCGTGGCCCTTGTTGTAGATGTCGTGGAGATCGAGCTTGAGCTTCACCAGCCCATCGTAGGCGCGCCGGGTCTCCGGACCCGGAGACGGCGAAGGGCAGCCCGTCGCGGGCTGCCCTTCGCCGTCTCGTATCAGTGGCGGTCAGCGACCACCGCTGACCCGGCTCTCCACCCGGCGCAGCGCCTCGGCGTAGTCGGCGTTGGTCGAGTGCATGGCCGCCGCGATGCGCAGGTGCCGCAGCGCGTCGACCGGCCGGTTCAGCCGTTCCAGCGTCCGGCCCAGCACGTGGTGCGCATAGTGGTCGCTCGGGTCCCGGTCGACCAGCTCCCGGAGCTGCTCCTCGGCCCGGGTGAGCTGGGCCGACTGGAAGTAGGCCCGGGCCAGCAGCTGCCGTACCGAGGAGTTGCCGGGCTCCGCCTCGACGATCGGCTCGAGCAGCCGGGCCGCTCCGGTCGGGTCACCCGCTTCGAAGAACATGGTCGCCCGCCGGTACTCCGCCAGAAGATCCACTCGACCCACCTCCTCGTGTCGCACCGCCCTTTATCCGACGCTGGCACAACACCAGCGGGACCGCGAGTGTTCCGGCGATCGAAGTTGGCGGTCAGCTCGTCGGGTCGTACCGGTCGCCGACCAGCTCCCAGGCCCGGACACCGCCCACGATCCCGGCCGTGTTCGGGACGACCACCACGTCGTCGCCCATCCGGGCCAGTTGTTCGGGGCGGATCAGCCGCGAGTTGCCCCCGCCAAGATAGAGCCGGTCCCAGCGGAAGACCGGGCGCAGCCCCTCCACCACCTGCCGGATCCGCCGCGACCAGAACGCGTCGCCCAGGCGCCGGCGTTCCGGCTCCCCGATGTACGTGTCGTAGGTGGTGTTCCAGCGCACCGGCGCGTGCGACAGCTCCAGGTGCGGGGCGAGCACCCCGCCGTCGAAGAGCGCGCTGCCCAGCCCGGTGCCGAGGGTCAGCACCAGCTCGCAGCCGGTCCCGGCGACCACGCCCGCGCCGTGCACCTCGGCGTCGTTGAGCACCAGCGCCGGGATGCCGAACGCCTCGGCCAGCGCGCTGCGCGCGTCGTACCCGGACCACTCGGCCACCAGCTTCGGGTCGATCTTGCTGCGCGGCCCGGACCGGGTGACGTAGTGCGGGGTGGCCACCACCACGCCGTGCCGGATCATGCCGGGCATCCCGACCGTGAGCCGGTCCGCCGCCGGCAGGCTGCCCGCCAGGTCCAGCAGGGTCTTGACGAAGAGCGACGGCGGCAGCGGGTACGGCGTCGGCACCCGTACCGGGCGGGCCCGCATGGTCCCGGCGGCGTCCAGCACCGACGCCTTGATCCCGCCACCGCCACAGTCGATCGCCAGAGTGGTCACCACGGCAGTGAGTCTCCCTCAGCTTCGTCACGTTCCGAGCCCCGGTTGTCCGATCGACCGCGGCGTGGCGCGCCGGTAGGCTCGATCACCTGATGAGCGCCACGTTGATCGCCAAGGACCTCACCGCCGGACACGCCGACCGGTTGCTCTTCGCCGACCTGGACCTGGTCGTCGCCGCCGGCGACGTGATCGGGCTGGTCGGGGTGAACGGCGCCGGCAAGTCCACGCTGCTGCGTACCCTCGCCGGGCTCCAGCCACGCGAGCAGGGCTCGGTGGCGTTGAACCCGCCCACCGCCACGGTCGGCTACCTGCCGCAGGAGCCGGAGCGCCGGCCGGGCGAGACGGTCCGGGACTTCCTGGCCCGGCGTACCGGGGTGGCGGCGGCGCAGGCCGCGCTGGACGCGGCGACCGAGGCGCTCACCGCCGGGGCCGAGGGCGCCGACAACGCGTACGCCGAGGCCCTGGAGCGCTGGCTCGACCTCGGCGGCGCGGATCTGGACGAGCGGGCCGAGCAGGTGGCCGCCGAGCTGGGGCTGGCGGTCGACCTGGACCACCCGATGACCGCCCTCTCCGGCGGCCAGGCGGCCCGGGCCGGGCTGGCCTCCCTGCTGCTCAGCCGGTACGACGTCTTCCTGCTCGACGAGCCCACCAACGACCTGGACCTGGCCGGGCTGGACCGGCTGGAGCGGTTCGTCACCGGGCTGCGGGCCGGGACCGTGCTGGTCAGCCACGACCGGGAGTTCCTCACCCGGACGGTGACCCGGGTGGTGGAGCTGGACCTGCACCAGCGGCAGGTCCGGCACTACGGGGGCGGCTACGCAGCCTACCTGGAGGAGCGGGAGGTGGCCCGCCGGCACGCCCGGGAGGAGTACGAGGAGTACGCCGAGACCCGCGCCGACCTGGAGGCCCGGGCCCGGATGCAGCGGGCCTGGATGGAGAAGGGCGTGAAGAACGCCCGGCGCAAGGCCACCGACAACGACAAGATCGGCCGCAAGTTCCGCACCGAGTCCACCGAGAAGCAGGCGGCGAAGGCCAAGCAGACGGCGCGGCTGATCGAGCGGCTGGAGGTGGTCGAGGAGCCGCGCAAGGAGTGGGAGCTGCGGATGGAGATCGCCGCCGCGCCCCGCGCCGGCACCGTGGTGGCCTCGCTCCGGGGCGCCGTCGTACGCCGGGGCGGCTTCACCCTCGGCCCGGTGGACCTCCAGATCGACTGGGCCGGCCGGGTGGCGATCACCGGGGCGAACGGCTCCGGCAAGAGCACCCTGCTCGCCGCGCTGCTGGGCCGGCTGCCGCTGGACGAGGGCCACGCCGCGCTCGGCCCGGGCGTGGTGGTGGGCGAGGTCGACCAGGCCCGGGGGCTCTTCCTCGGCGACCAGCCCCTGGTGGACGCCTTCGGCGCCGCCGCACCGGAGCTGAGCCCGGCCGACGTGCGGACGCTGCTGGCCAAGTTCGGCCTGCGCGCGGACCACGTGCTGCGGCCGGCGGCGACCCTCTCGCCCGGCGAGCGGACCCGGGCCGCGCTGGCTCTGCTCCAGGGGCGCGGGGTGAACCTGCTCGTGCTGGACGAGCCGACCAACCACCTGGACCTGCCGGCGATCGAGCAGCTCGAGTCGGCCCTGGCCAGCTACCCGGGGACGCTGCTGCTGGTGACCCACGACCGGCGGATGCTGGACGCGGTGAGCGTCAACCGGCGGCTGCGGGTCGACGCCGGACGGATCGCCGAGGACTGATCCGTGCCGGCCCGGTCGCGCGGGGTGACAATGAGCCCATGCTCAAGTGGGAGTACGCGCTGCTGGTCCGCCGTCGCCAGGCGGCCACCACCGACACCGGGTGGGAGGTCGTGTTCGTCTGGTACGGCCCGGACGGCTCCATGGTCGACGTCACCCCCTACGGGGACACCGCGCTGGCCCACCTCAATCGGGCCGGCGACCAGGGCTGGGAACTGGTCGCGATGAGCGAGGACCCCTCCCTGCCCGGCAACAACGAGCTGCACCGCTACCACCTCAAGCGGCCCAAGCCGGCCGTGGCGCCGCCCCGCCAGCGGGTCCGGGGCGCCAACCGGGGCCGCCGTAGCCTCTCCGGCTGACCCGACCGCCGGCCCCGCTCTGCGTCGCCGGGCTCGCGCCGGCCGGTCACCGGCCTCGGTAACGCCGGTCGCCGGCCCCGCGCCGGCGGTCGCCGGGGCGCCTCGGTGCCCGCCGACCGGCGATTCGAGGCATATCGGGCGAGGATGCGGGTATCGCGCGCCCGGAGGTGCCGCATGGTCACGATGGCGCAGTCCCCACTCTCGGCGGAGCGGCTGAGGATGATCGACGGGTTCCTCGTCGAGGCGTGGGCCGATCTGGCCCGGCACGACGAGCGGCTGCGCGCGCTCCCCGTGGAGGTGCGCTTCGACCGGGGGGTCGCGCACCTGAGCGGCGAGGTCGCCGATCCGGCCGAGCTGCGCCTGGTCCGGGACATGGTGGGCCGTCTCGCCGGGGTGCTCGGCGTCTGGGGCCGGGTGACCGTCGCCGGGCGGGCGCCGGTGGTGGTGGACCTGGGCTGCGGGGCGACCAAGCAATGGCCGGGCAACCTGGGGCTGGACATCTATCCGGCGCCGGGGGTGAACGCGGTGGCCGACCTGTCCGGCTCCCTGCCGCTGGCCGACGACTCGGTGGACGTGTTCTTCGCGGTGCACATCATGGAACACCTGATCGACTTCCTGCCGTTGTTCGACGAGTGCCACCGGGCGCTGCGGCCGGGGGGCGTGCTGCACGTGATGAGCCCCTGGTGGCGGCACGTGAACGCGGTCGCCGACCCCACCCACGTACGGCTGCTGGACGTGCAGACCTTCAAGGGCATCTGCGGTCAGCGCCCGCCCGGCACCCCACGCTGGTACCCGCTGCACGTCGGCTGCGACGGCGCCTCCGTCTTCGCCGACCTCACTCCCCTGGCCCCCGACGCCCCACCCCCACCCCCCTACCACCTGGCCCGCTTCTTCGACTGATGCCCTATCGAGGGTCAGCTGTCAAGGTGGTGGCTGGCTTGACCTTCGTGGTGGAGTGGTTGGACGATCGTGGGTGGGGAAGGTCGCCTCGTTTGTCGGCGCTTCGCGCGTCTGACCTGACATGTCCCGCGAGGACTCGTTGAGGGGCCTTCCCCACCTTTGTGGTGGTGGTTTTGGTGCTGCGTCGGCGGGTGCGGACGTCGGTGGGGACGGTCCACTGCTCGGCGATGATCTTCTTCGCGTCGGCGGGGTCGATGGGTGTGCCGTCGGTATCGCAGATGACGTAGGGCATGCCGCGGCGCATGACGGTCCAGGCGCGTTCGGCGAGGCGGCCAGCGACCACGCAGAGGGCTTTGAGATGCTCCGCGCCGCGTTCGACCATCTGCGTGTAGTAGATCTTGGCCAGTTGCGGGTCTTGTTTGCGGGCGTGGTCGGCGGCGCGGATCAACGCGGCGCGGGCCAGCCGGGATCCCGCCTTTGACATGGGCTGGCCTTTGCGGTCGGTGTTGCCGGTCTCCGACGCGCGGGGCGCCAGGCCGAGGTAGGACTTGAAGTGCGCGCCGGAGGGGAACCGGGCGGCGTCGCCGATGACCGTGGCCAGGACCGGGCCGCCGACGGTGGCCAGACCGGGCAGACTGCGGGCCAACTGCCCAGGGTCAGCCCATCGGTAGGCGTCCTCCCTGGCGGTGGCGTGGGCGGCCAGCTCGGCGTCTATCGCGGCCAACAGGCGGACTTCGGTGGCGACTTCCGCGGCCAGGTCAGCCAATGCGACCGCGGGGTGCTCGGCGTAGAGGTCGACCGCGGCGCGGGCTGAGGCCAGCCACTGTTCAGCCCGGGCGGCGCCTTGCTGATGGCGTGACGCCTTAACGATCACCGCGGTCAGCCGGACGGGCCCGACCTTGAGCAGGGCCCGAGGGTCGGCCCAGCGGGCCAGCACCGCCAGGTCGGCCTTGCCCAGGTCCCCCGTCAACGGAGTCAACGGCATCAACTGCCGGACCTTGTGCTCCGAGGCCGCCTGCGTCAGCCGGTCACACGCCCGCACCCGCCGGTCCAACGCCGCCTGCTCGGCTGCCGGCAGCCGCAGCGGCCGAACCCCGTCCGGATCGACCAACGGCAGGCGAGCCAACGTGTCGGCGTCGATACCGTTGGACTTGGCGTGCCGGGACAGGAACCGACGCAGGTCCGCCGCACGCGCCGAGGACACCCGGAACACCGTGTGCCCCCAGGCGGTGAAGAACACCGCGACGGGCAGCCACGCCGGACCCGTCGGCTCGATCACCACCTCCAACCGGGTCCCGTCCGCCCCAGCCAACGCCGCCTGCTCGATCGCCGTCAAGCTCTCCACGCTCGGCTCACACCGCCGGCGACACACCTGCCGGCCAGCCTCGTCCAGCACCCGCACCGTATGCGCCGAGGCGATACCCAGATCAATGCCCACCAGCCGCCGCTGCACCATCCCTACCTCCTGCTCACCGGCCACCGCCGACTCCGGCGGCCCGAGCAAGGGCACCCCTTCACCGCCACGGTCCCAAGGAGGCAGAGCGCCCCGACGACGGCTCCCACTCATGTGCTGCAACCGGACCCGACCTCGACAGGGTCGGCCCACTTCCCTCATCCGGGGCATCCGTGGCCAGGCCAGCAGTGGCAATCAGTCGAACGAGGCGAAGCCCTCAGAGCCCTACTCGACGCCACCCACCGAACCAACCGGGATGCTCATGCAACCCCAGAACCACCGGGCTGATCAAGCACCGGAGTCCTTTACATGAGCCCGCCGCGCCCCCGCCCGGATCCGCGCCACCGGAGGGGCGGGGTGGTCAGCGACCCATGGCGGCAATCCGACACCACCCGTGTCGAAGAGGTCACGGTCGGCTCTGTGCCGACGGTCACCCTCGGGCGTTCGGTCCGACCTGCCCATCGATCCGTCCGCAGGTCTTGCGCCGTCCCGTGATTGATGAAATTTTCCTACCGGCGGCGAAAGCTCTGCGGCGAATCTTTCCGGAGGCGCGCCCCGGCGTCCGTCGCCACCCGAACCCTCCCGGAGCCCAACGAAGGGAACCGCACCGCATGAAGGCAACTCGGCTCAGAGCGGCCGGGCTGGCCGTGGCGCTGCTCGGCGCGCTCGTCGCCGGCACCCCCGCCAGCGCCGCGGAGAGCGACACGGCGACCGACACCACCTCAACCACCTGCGTCACCGACCCGGCCACCCCGAAGCGGCAGTTCCGGGCCATGTGGATCGCCTCGGTGACGAACATCGACTGGCCCACCAAGGCCTCCTGGACCGACCCGGACCAGGTCGCCAAGCAGAAGGCCGAGTACCTGGGCTGGCTCGACCTGGCCCAGCAGCTCAACCACAACGCCGTCGTGGTCCAGGTCCGCCCGACCGCCGACGCGTTCTGGCCCTCGCCGTACGAGCCGTGGTCGGAGTACCTGACCGGGGTACGCGGCCAGGACCCGGGCTGGGATCCGCTGGCGTTCCTCGTCGAGGAGTCGCACAAGCGGAACCTGGAGTTCCACGCCTGGTTCAACCCGTACCGGGTCTCCATGCCAGCCCCGGGCGGCGCCGGCGCGGACCTGTCGAAGCTCGCCCCGAACGCCCCGGCCCGCCAGCACCCGGACTGGGTGTTCGCGTACCCGCCGGCCGGGGTCGCCGGCAGCCGGCTCTACTACAACCCCGGCATCCCGGAGGTCCGCGAGTTCGTCCAGACCGCGATGATGGACGCGGTCAACCGGTACGACATCGACGGCGTGCACTTCGACGACTACTTCTACCCGTACCCGAGCGGCACGTACCAGTACCCCGACAACGCCACCTTCGCGCAGTACAACCGGGGCTTCACCAACCAGGCCGACTGGCGGCGGGACAACATCAACCTGCTGATCCAGGAGATGAACGCCAAGATCAAGGCGGTCAAGCCGTGGGTGAAGTTCGGCGTCAGCCCGTTCGGCATCTGGCGGAACAAGTCGGCCGACCCGAACGGCTCGGACACCACCGGCTCGCAGTCGTACGACATCATCTCCGCCGACACCCGTAAGTGGATCAAGGAGGAGTGGATCGACTACGTGGTGCCGCAGCTCTACTGGTACATCGGCCAGTACCCGGCCGCCGACTACGCCCGGCTGGTGCCGTGGTGGGCCGAGCAGGTGCGCGGCACCAACGTTCAGCTCTACATCGGACAGGCCGACTACAAGAGCGGTGAACCGGCGTACGGGTCGTTCTGGATGAACCCGAACGAGCTGTCGGACCACCTGACGCTCAACCGGTCGTACCCGGAGGTGCTCGGCAACGTGCACTTCTCCGCGGTGCAGGTGAAGGCGAACCGGCTCGGCGCGACCGACATCTACGCCGCCGAGCACTACTCCCGCCCGGCGCTGGTGCCGGCCATGGCGCAGCTGCCGGCCAAGCCGCTGCTCTCCCCGGTGATCACCGGGGCTGACCGGCAGGCCGACGGGGTGCACCTGACCTGGCGGCAGCCGGCGAACGGCAAGGGGCCCTTCGGGACCGCCACCTCGTACGCCATCTACCGCTTCGACGGCACCGGGAAGGCCGGGGCGTGCGACTTCGCCGACGCGTCCCACCTGGTGGCGACCGTCCAGGGCACCGACGGTGACGTGCAGTCCTGGGTGGACGCCGACGCGGCGGCCGGTCAGAGCTACACGTACCACGTGACCCCGCTCGACCGGGGCTGGCACGAGGGCCCGGCCAGCCCGGCGCGCGTCGTGGACTGACCCGCCTCGAATGCCCCCGGCCGCTCCGGCGACCGGGGGCATTCGTCTGTTTCGACGCATGTCACCAACCGGTCGCCTCCATGATCGCTTTCCGTCGGGGCATTGATCGATACTGGTCGACGTCCGGCGATCGCCGGCACCCGTCCCGACGCCCACTCCGCGGAGGTTCCCGTGTCCCGACGTCTCGCCACCGTCCTCGCTTCCGGCGCGTTCGCGCTGCTCACCGCGGTCGGTGTCGCCTCGCCCGCGCACGCCGCGGTGAGCCGCGACCAGAAGCTCAGCGTGCTGTCGAGCTGGACCCAGACCAGCGCCACCAGCTACAACGCCTGGAACGCTGGCCGGCTCAACAAGGCCGCCTGGTCCGCGTACGCCTTCGACTGGTCGACCGACTACTGCTCGTCCAGCCCGGACAACCCGCTCGGCTTCAACTTCAGCCTCTCCTGCTACCGGCACGACTTCGGCTACCGCAACTACAAGGCGATGGGCGTCTTCTCCGCCAACAAATCGCGCCTCGACAGCGCCTTCTACGCGGACCTCAAGCGGGTCTGCGCCACCTACAACGCAGTCGTCCGGCCGGCCTGCTACAGCCTGGCCTGGACGTACTACGAGGCGGTCAGCATCTTCGGCTCGGTGGCCGCCGTCCAGCAGGCCGACATCGACCGCGCCGCCCGCATGAAGGCCGACGCCGAACGCCGCGCCGCCCTGTCCTCCTGACCCACCCCGCCCGGTTGATCGAGAAGTTCGCGTCGCTTCCCGCCGGCATCCCGACGCGAACTTCTTGATCATCCTGCGGTGTGGCGGCGCGGGGCCGGGGCGAAGGAGCTGGTGGGGGCGGTGAAGCGGCGGGAGCCGGGGGCCAGGTCGGGATGGTCGACGCCGAGGGCCAGGGTGGCCGCCTCCTCCAGGGCCAGCTCACCGCCCGCGCCGTACGCGGCGTCGAACGCCGCGTCGCCGAGCGCCCGGCGCAGCTCCGCCTGCCGGGCCAGCCAGTACGGCCCGTAGATGCCGGGGGTGGCCCGCAGGTTCGCCCGGGTGGCCTGGGCCGCGCCGAAGAGCCGGGCCGCGGTCACCGGGTCCCCGCCCAGCGCGCAGCGCACCGCGATCGCGTTCACCGTGTCGCAGGCCCGGCCCAGGTAGCCCTGGTGCATCCGGGACCGGAGCGCCGCCAGCAGGTGCTCGTGCGCGGCGACCAGGTCGTCCCGGGCCAACGCCACCATGCCGAGGAGCATGTCCACCGAGCGGCGCCCCCGCTCGACCGGGCGGGCCGCCTCGACCGGGCGGGCCGCGCCGAGCAGCTCGGCCGCCTCGTCCAGCGCGCCCCGCCGCCAGAGCAGCTCGGCGAGGTTGTAGACGGCGTGCAGGGCGTCGGAGACCACGCCCTGGGCATACGCCCAGTCGATCACCTCGCGGCAGACCCGTTCCGCCTCGGCGAACTGTCCCATGTCGACCAGCGGCGCGGCCCGGCCCGCCAGCACCCGGGCGAGCAGCCCCAGGTCGCCGGCCTGCCGGGCGGCCGCCTCGGCCCGCTGCGAGTAGCGCAGCTCCTCGGCGAACTCGCCGTCCGCGCCGGCGTGCAACGAGTGCATGTGATACGCCGCGGCCAGCTCCGCCTCCGGGATCACCTCGCCGGTCTCGGCCATCCGGCCGTACAGCCGGAACAGCCAGAGGCGTCCCTCCCGGGCCAGCCCCCGCTCGCGCCACCACTGGTCCAGCCCGCCCGCCAGCCGCAGCCCGGTACGCGCGCTGCCGCCGGTGGCGCACCAGCGCAGCGCGGCCCGCAACTCCCCGGCGAGCGGGTCGAGCGCGTACAGGGAGAGGGTGACCGGCCGGCCGTCCGGGCCCAGGTGGACGCGTTGCAGGGCGTGGCTGCACCAGGCGACGTGCCGGTCCCGGGCGGTCTCCTCCTCGCCGGCCTCGACCAGCCGCCGGGCCGCGTACGCCCGGATCGGGTCGAGCATCCGGTAGGTGCTGCCCGAGGCGTGCGGCTCGGCCAGCACCATGGACTTGTCCACCAGCACCGACAGCGGGTCGAGCGGGTCCTCGTCGAGCAGCCACTGCACCGTCGGCAGGTCCACCGGGCCGGCGAAGACCGCCAGCCAGCGCAGCAACCGGGCCGAGCGCGCCCCGAGCGTCCGGTACGACCAGGTGACCGTGGCCTGCATGGTCAGGTGCCGTTCGGCGGCAGAGCGGTGCACCGCGGGGGTCGCCGGGGCGGGTCCGGCCGCCACCAGGTCGACCGGGTCGCTGCGCCACCCGGCCTCCGCCAGCGGGGAAGGCTCCGGCGTGTCCCGCCCGGCGTCCAGCGTGCCCAGCATGTCGTCGAGCCGCTCGGCGAGCTGTCCGGCGGAGAGCACCCGCAGCCGCGCCGCGGCCAGCTCGATGGCGAGCGGCAGCCCGTCCAGCCGGCGGACCACCCGGCGCAGGTCGGTCTGTTCGGCGGGATCCGGCGCCCGGCCGCCCCGGGCCGCCGCCGTCCGGGCCAGCAGCAGGGCCACCCCGTCGCTCTCCGCGCCGTCGGGGCGGGGGTCCACCGACAGCGGCGGGATCCGCCACACCGCCTCACCGGGGAGGCCGAACGACTCCCGGCTGGTGGCGAGCACCCGGACGTCCCGGGCACCGGCCAGCAGGCGGGAGATCACCTCGGCCGAGGCCGCCGGCTGGGCGTCGCAGGTGTCCAGGACTACCAGCATCCGGCGGGCAGCCGCGTACTCCACCAGGGTGTCCACCATCGGCCGGCCGGGCTCCGGGCGGAGCCCGAGCACCGCGGCGATCTCGAACGCCACGAGGCCCGGGTCGGTCACCGCCGCGACGTCGACGAACCACACCCCGTCCGGGTACGCCTCGACGATCCCGGCGGCCAGCTCCACCGCCAGCCGCGTCTTGCCGGCGCCGCCCGCGCCCAGCACCGTCACCAGCCGGTACGTCTCGACCAACCGCTTCAGCTCGCCCCGTTCCACCTCCCGCCCGACGAACGAGGTGACCTGGGTGGGCAGGTTGTGCGCCACCGCGTCGGCGGTGCGCGGCCGGGGGAAGCTCCGTTCCAGGCCGGGCGCCAGCAGCTGAAACAGCCGCTCC
Source organism: Micromonospora sp. RTBAU3-60 (assembly GCF_054963695.1). Classification (NCBI taxonomy): domain Bacteria; kingdom Bacillati; phylum Actinomycetota; class Actinomycetes; order Micromonosporales; family Micromonosporaceae; genus Micromonospora; species Micromonospora sp. RTBAU3-60. Next base: position 198,446 of record NZ_JBUEGB010000006.1, read on the forward strand.
CGGTCGTCGAAGCCGCGCAGCCGGTGCAGCCCGAGGTCCAACAGGGACGCTCCGTCCGGCAGCGGGTCGGCGTGCCGGACGGTCGCCCCCGAGCACAGCACCTGTCCACCATGGGCGGCGGCGGCCACCCGGGCCGCCCGGTGCACCTCGGGACTGGCGTACTCGCCGTCGCGGGGCTCCACGTATCCGGTGTGCAGGCCCATCCGGACCCGCGGTGCGGCCTCCGGCGTGGGCCAGTCGTGGCTGGTCAGGGCCCGTTGGGCGGTCAGGCAGGCGGTGACGGCCGCGGCCGCGTCCGGGAAGGCGAGGAAGAACGAGTCGCCCTCGGTCAGCAGCTCCGCCCCGTCGGCCAGCGTGTGGCGCAGCAGCCGCCGGTGTTCCCGCAGCACCGGCGGGTAGCCGGAACCGAGCAGCTGGGCCAGCCGGGTGGAACCCTCGATGTCGGTGAACACGAAGGTCACCCATCCGCTCGGGAGGTCGATCCGTGGCGACATGCGTGGAACCTCCGCCCCGTGACGTCGGGCTTCATGCTGCCCTATGGTCAGGCGATCACGCATCGTGAGAACGGCCGGGCAGAGCCCGACCCAAGGTGCCACCGGGTGACCCCCGCGGCACGGTCGGATCAACCGGCGAGCCGAGGTCGGCCCGGGACGTCAGCAGCCGCAGGCACCGCCGCAGCAGCCGCCGCCGGCCGGGGCGGACCCCCCGCCCACCGGGCCGCCGCCGCCGCGGCCGGTGACCGCGACAGTGGACAGCAGCTTCACGGTGTCGGCGTGCCCCTGCGGGCAGGACGCCGGCTGGCCGGCCTCGGCCATCGGCCGGTTGACCTCGAAGGTGTCGCCGCAGGCGCGGCAGCGGAACTCGTACCGGGGCATGCCACCAGCGTACGGCCGGGTCTGACGTTACGGCGGACATGGGTGATACTCGACGGGTGGTGGACGGCGAGGAGCGATCGATGGTTCGACCCCTGCGACCAGCCGTACCGCCCGACGGGGCGGCCGGGCCGATTCCCGTCCCCCGCCCGCGGCCGGCCACGGAACCGAGCCCGACCAGTCCCGCCGCGAGCGGCCTGCAGCCGACGCCGGCCGACGGCCTTGACCCGAAGCCGCAGCCGACGGCCGCCACCGCCGACGGCACGAAGGCCCCGACCACCCCGGCGGACGCCCCTGGGGCCAAGTCCGAGCCGATCCCGGCCGACGCGAAGCCGGCAACGGATACGGCGGACGCCACCGACACAAATGCCAAGCCCGAGCCGGCCCCGGCCGACGCGAAGCCGGCAACGGATACGGCGGACGCCACCGACACAAATGCCAAGCTGGCCCCGGCTGACGCGAAGCCGGAGCCGGGCTCGGCGGACGCCACCACCGCGAGCGGCGCCGAGCCGAAGGCGGGCGGTCGGCGGCGGCGGATGCCGTTCGCGCACGCGGTCCGGATGCCGCCCCGGCGGCTCGCCGCCGCCGCGGGCCGGGCCACCCGGGACTGGTCGCGCCGCCCGAGCGGGCGGACCACCCTACCCGGTCTCTTCCTGCTCGTCCTGGTCGCGGCCACCGCGGTGGCCGGCGCGCTGCTGGTGCCGGCGGCCATCCGCAAGCCGCAGCCGGTCGCCGTCGACGCCACCGCGACCGCGCCGCTGGGCGGCGTACCCCAGGGCGGCGTGACGCCCGGCGCGACCGGCCTGCCCCCGGGGCTGCCCGGCCTGGCGACCGGGACGCCGCCGATCGGCGGGCAGCCGACCACGCCGACGCCGACCGGCCGCCCGGCCGACGTGCTGGCCGGGTGGGCCCAGCGGGTGAGCGGGCCGACCGGCATCCCGGTGGTCGCCCTGCAGGCGTACGGCTACGCCCAGCTGGTGCTCGAACAGACGCACCGGAGCTGCCAGCTCAGCTGGACCACGCTGGCCGCGATCGGATACGTCGAGTCCCGGCACGGTTCGGCCAACGGCGCCACCCTGCAGCCCAACGGCGTCGCCTCGCCGGAAATCCTCGGTGACCTGCTCGACGGGCAGGGTGGGCGGTCCCGGATCCTCGACACCGACAAGGGTGTGCTCGACGGCAACACCGTCTACGACCGAGCGCTCGGCCCGATGCAGTTCATCCCGAGCACCTGGCAGGAGATCGGCACGGACGCCGACAACGACGGCGCCAAGAACCCGCACGACATCGACGACGCCGCCCTGGCCGCCGGCCAGTACCTGTGCAAGGGCGGCCGGAACATGACCATCCCGGGCGACTGGTGGAACGCCATCCTCTCCTACAACGACGTGCGCCGGTACGCCCAGGACGTCTTCAACAAGGCGAACGAGTACGGACGGCTGAGCGGCACGTGACGTAACCGGTTGCCTACATTCGAGAACTGGACCCTTCCCCCGAGCAGCCGTTGCCGGCAAGCTAGACGGGTGATGGTGCGCGAGTGGGACCCTCGAACCGCGTCGTCCGCCGAGATCGCGTCGCTGCTGGACACGCTGAACGCGGTCCTGACGGCCGACCTGCCGCAGGACCCGCCCTGGCGGGAGAGTTCCCTGCGGGAATACCTCTCCGAGGTCATGCCCGGTGAACGGCGGATCTCCTGGGTCGCGCACGACGAGCCGGCCCCGGACGGCACCCCGGGTCCGATGCTGGGGCACGTCAACGTGCTGCTGCTCGGCGGCATCGGGGTGCTGGAGGTGCTGGTGCACCCCGACGCCCGGCGCTCCGGGCTCGGCCGCGAGCTGGTGCGGGTGGCCGCCCGCCGGGTCTGGGACGAGGGCTTCCAGTCGATCGGCGTGGAGGTGGTCGGCGACACCCCGGCCGTGGCGTTCTACGAGGCGCTCGGCTTCATCCGGGAATACGTGGAGACCCGCAGCGTGCTCGACCTGCGCACGGTGGACTGGCCGGCGCTGGCCGAGATGGCCACCGGCGTGGGCGCCGGCTACCACCTCGAGTTCTGCCCGGGCGGCCCGCCGGACGACCTGATCGAGGCGTACGCGCGGGCCAAGGCCGAGGTGCGCGACGTGGACGACGGCGAGCTGCGGCCGAGCTCATACGACCCGCAGCGGCTGCGGGACAGCCTGGACACGCTGCACCGGCGGGGCATGAAGCCCTACATCGTGCTCGCCCTGCACGAGCAGACCGGCGAGGTGGCCGGGCTGACCGAGGTGGTGGTGCCGGCGCAGCACCCGACCCGGGCCGACCAGTACGACACCATCGTCGTCCGGGACCACCGCGGCTACGGCATCGACCGGGCCATCAAGGCGCGGATGCTGCTGGAGCTGCGCTCGGCCGAGCCGGAGCTGGCCGAGGTGCAGACCTGGAACGCGCAGGCCAACGAGGCGATGTTGAAGGTCAACGCGGAGCTGGGCTACCGCCCCGACCGGGAGTGGTGCGAATACGGCGTCGACGTCGCCGAGCTGGTGCACCGGCTCGACAGTCAACGCTGACGGAAATTCACCAACGGGCCGCCCGGGGGATGGACGCCGGACCGGGCCGGCTCTTAACGTTCGTTAGTTCCCGTCCACCATCGTGGAGGCACCATGCGCCCGCGCCGCACCTTCGCCGCGCTCGCGACGACCGCCGCCGTCACCGTGACGGCCATCGGCGTCGCACCCCCCGCGGCCAGCGCCGCGCCCACCGACCTGTTCATCTCCGAGTACGTCGAGGGCCTGTCCAACAACAAGGCCATCGAGCTCTACAACGGCACCGGCGCCCCGGTCGACCTGGCCGCCGGCAGCTACCAGCTCCAGTTCTTCTTCAACGGCGCCACCACGTCGACGAACGTCGCGCTGAGCGGCACGGTCGCCCCCGGCGACGTCTTCGTCTTCGCCGCCGCCACGGCCGCGCCCGCGATCCTCGCCCAGGCCGATCAGACGTACGGCGGTTCGCTCTACAACGGCGACGACGCGGTCGTGCTGCGCAAGGGCGGCAGCGTGCTCGACTCGATCGGGCAGGTCGGCGTCGACCCGGGCACCGAGTGGGGCACCGGGCTCACCAGCACGGCCGACAACACCCTGCGCCGGCTGCCCTCGGTGACCTCCGGCGACACCGCCCCGTCGGATCCGTTCGACCCGGCCGCACAGTGGGCCGGTTTCCCCACCGACACCTTCGACGGGCTGGGCAGCCACACCATCGACGACGGCGGCCCGGTCGACCAGCCGCCGGCGCTGAGCTGCGGCGGCACCCTGACCGTCGAGGCGGGCGGCACGGCGACCCGCCAGGTCACCGCCACCGACGCCGACGACACCGTCACCGACCTCGCGGTCACCGGGGTCAACCCGGCGCCGGCGAGCGGCTCGATCAGCCGTACCGCGTTCAGCCCGGCCACCGGGGTCGGCGGCACGGCCACCGCGACGCTGACCGCGACCGGCCTCCCGGCCGGCTCGTACGCGGTCACCGTGACCTCGACGGACGCCGACGGTGGCAGCGCCACCTGCACCCTCACCGTGCAGGCCACCGCGGTGCTGTCGGTGGGCGAGGTGCAGGGTCCGACCCGCGACGACGAGGACGGCAGCACCGATCGGTCGCCGCTCGCCCCGGCCAGCGGCAACGGCACCAGCTCCGTCCTCTACGACGTGCGCGGCGTGATCACCCAGAAGTCGCTCACCCGCAGCTCCGCCGGGGCCGACCAGTACGGCTTCTACCTGCAGAGCCGCACGGGCACCGAGGACGGCGACCCGCTCAGCTCGGACGGCATCTTCGTCTTCATGGGCTCGTTCACCACGCTGATCGGCGGCTACGCCCCGACCGTCGGTGACGAGGTGGTGCTGCGCGGCCGGGTCTCCGAATACTTCAACCAGACCCAGCTCTCCAGCGCCTCGCTGGTGCGCAAGCTCGACTCGGGGCTGGACGTGGACAGCGTCGTGCAGGTCGACGACGCCGTGCCGCCGGCCGACGCGGCCGCCGCCAACCGGTACTGGGAGCGGCACGAGGGTGCCCGGATGCGGGTCCGCTCCGGCAGCGGCGTCTCCGCGCCGCGGCACATCTACACCTCGACGGCCGACTCCGAGATCTACGTGGTGGACCGCGAGGACCCGATCATGCAGCGGACCGACCCGTACGCCCGCCGGGTGTTCCGGGACGCGCACCCGCTGGACGACATCCCGGGCACGCTCTTCGACAACGGCAACAACCAGCGCATCCTGCTGGGCGCCGGCGGCGTGAAGGCGACCGCCGGGGACTCGGCCGCGCTGCTGCCCGAGGCCCGCACGTACGACACCCTCACCGAGGACGCCTACGGGGCCATCTCGTACGCGTTCAGCAAGTACAGCGTGCAGCCGGAGCAGCTCACGCTGACCGGTGGCGCGGACCCGGCGGAGAACAATCCGCCGCAGCCGGCGGACCGGCACGCCGAGGTCGCGGTCGCCACCTACAACCTGGAGAACCTGTACGACTACCGGGACGACCCGTTCGACGGCTGCGACTTCGCCGGCAACGCGGGCTGCACCGGGGTCACCCCGCCGTTCGACTACGTGCCGGCCAGCGAAGAGGCGTACGCCAGCCGGCTGAACGTGGAGGCCCGGCAGATCGTCCAGGCGCTGCACAGCCCGGATCTGATCATGGTGCAGGAGGCCGAGGACCAGGACATCTGCTCGGTGGTCGACGGCAAGCTGGCCTGCGGGGACACGAACAACGCCGACGGCGCGCCGGACACCGTCCAGGAGCTGGCGCTGGCCATCGCGGCCAACGGCGGCCCCGCCTACGCGGCGGCGTACGACCGGACCGGCTCGGACGCCCGGGGCATCACCTCGGCGTTCCTCTACCGCAGGGACCGGCTGACCCTGGCCCAGGCCACCGCGACCGACCCGCTGCTGGGCACCACCCCGACCGTGCAGTACCGCTCGGCGGGGCTGCCGTCCAACACGGACGTGCAGAACCCGAAGGCGTTCAACGCGGTGCTGCCGGCCGACGTGGACCGCTCCACCGGCGTGGACGGCGCCAACGTCTACACCCGGGCGGCCCAGCTGGCCAAGTTCACCGTGGCGGCGGCTCCGGGCTCGGCCGAGCACTACTCGCTCTACGCGATCAGCAACCACTTCTCGTCCGGGCCGGACAGCCGGGTCGGGCAGCGGCGGGAGCAGGCCGCGTACGGGGCCGCGCTGGTGCAGGCCATCGAGGCGAGCGACCCGGACGCCCGGGTCATCTACGGCGGTGACCTGAACGTCTTCCCGCGGCCGGACGACCCGATCGCCACCGGGGCGAACCCGACCCCGTCGGACCAGCTCGCCCCGCTGTACCAGGCGGGGATGCACAACCTCTGGGACGATCTGGCGGCGGACATGCCGGCGGCGGCGTACTCGTACACCTTCAGCGGGCAGGCGCAGACGCTGGACAACCTGTTCGCCAACGACAAGCTCCACGGCGACCTGGTGCAGATCCGCGCGGCGCACATCAACGCCGACTACCCGACCGACGCCGAAGGCCTCGGTGACCGGGGTGCCAGCGACCACGACCCGCAGGTGGCCCGGTTCCGCTCCCGGGCGTCGCTGAGCGTGGCCGACGCCTCGGTCGCGGAGGGCAACAAGGGCGACACAACCCTGACGTTCACGGTGTCCGTGTCCCGGCCGCTGTCCGAGCCGGCCCTGATCTGCGCCACCACCTACGGCACCACCGCCCAGGCCGGGTCGGACTACGACCCGTACGTGGGCTGCCGGACGCTGGCGGCGGGCCAGACCTCGCTGGCGTTCCCGGTGACCGTCCGCGGTGACAAGAAGGCCGAGGCGGACGAGCAGCTCACCCTGTACGTGGCCGGCGTGCCGGGGCTCCGGCTCGCCGACCCGGTCGCCGTCGGCACCATCCTGAACGACGACTGACGCTCGCGTCCACGACAACGGCCCGTCGCCCGGCTCAACTGCCGGGCGGCGGGCCGATCCCGTAGGTGCGCCGTCGCGGCCGGGGCGGCGGCGGTACGCCCCGGTACTTGGCTACCCGCACCTCCCACTGGCTGCGCCGACGCAGGGCGTCCCGGACCGCCCGATCGCGGTAGAAGGTCTCCGGTGGCCGCGCCACGGGCATCCGGCTGCGCGCCCGGCCGGGCGGCGGGTCAGAGGTCGCAGAGCCGGCGGCCGGAGCGAATGTCGTCGAGGGCGGCGTGCAGCTCGGCGATCCGCCGTTCCGCTTCCGCGGTCAGCCGGTCGTGCAGCGTCTGCCAGTCGGCCAGGTCGGGCTGCGGCGGCAGAGCGGCCAGCAGGTCCCGGATCTCGCCCACGCTCAGGCCGATCCGCTGGGCGACCCGGGCGACTCGCACCCGGCAGGCCGCGTCGGACTCGAACCGGCGCTGGTTGCCGCTGGTCCGGGTAGCCGCGATCAGGCCCTCCCGCTCGTAGAAGCGGATCGCGGAACCGCTCACCCCGCTCTCCCGGGCCACCTCGCCGACCGTCAACGTGCCCACCGTCACCCCTCCGCGCAGCTTGACTTCAACAATTGTTTCAGTTTTAGCGTCAAGCGCATGACGACGCAAGATTCCCGGAACCCGCTCACTGTCGCCGTGATCGTCGGCAGCGTCCGCCAGCCCCGGATGGGCCGGCTCGTCGCCGACTGGTTCACCGACCGGGCCGCCCGCCGCACCGACGTGCGGGTCGACCTGGTCGACCTGGCCGAAGTGGCGCTCCCCCTCGCCGACACCCCGCCCGGCGGCAACCCGGACAGCCCGATCGCCGACCGGCTGGCCGCCGCGGACGGGTTCGTGGTGGTCACCCCGGAGTACAACCACAGCTTCCCGGCCGCGCTCAAGAACGCGATCGACTGGCACCACCGGGAGTGGGCCGCCAAGCCGGTCGCCTTCGTCTCGTACGGCGCCGGCTCGGGCGGAATCCGCGCGGTCGAGCAGCTCCGGCTGGTCTTCGCCGAACTGCACGCCGCCACCATCCGCACCGGGGTGTTGCTCACCGCCCCGTGGGAGCGCCTCGACCAGCAGGGCCGGCTGGTTGACGACGGGCCGCTGGGCAAGGCCGCCGACGCGACGCTCGACGAGCTCGCCTGGTGGGGCGAGGCGCTGCGGACGGCCCGCCGCAACCGGCCGTACGGGAGCTGAGATGGACCGCGCCGCCTACCGCCTCGGCTGGTACCTGACCCTCGGCGGCCTGCTCGCCGTCATCGACACCACGGTGATGGTGGTCGCCGTGCCCCGGCTGACGGAGGAGTTCGACGCCGATCTCCCCACCATCGGCTGGGTCACCAGCGCGTACGCGCTCGCCCTGGTCGCGGTGATGCCCACCGCGGCCTGGGTGATCGGCCGGTTCGGCGCCCGGCGCGCCTACCTGGCCGCGCTGGCCCTGTTCACCGCCGGTTCGCTGCTGGCTGGCTGCGCCTGGGGCGTCGGCCCGCTGATCGTCTTCCGGGTCGTCCAGGGCTTGGGCGGCGGCCTGCTCAACCCGGTCGGCATGGCGATCGCGCTGGCCGCCGTGCCACCCGATCGGCGCGGCCGGATGATGAGCCTGGCGGGTCTGCCGGTCCTGATCGGCCCGCTGGTCGGGCCGATCCTCGGCGGTACGCTGCTCGACCACGCCTCCTGGCGGTGGATCTTCTGGATCAACCTGCCGATCGGGGTGGTGGCGGTGCTGCTCGGCCGCTGGGTGCTGCCGGTCACCGACCCCCGGCCCGGCGCCCGGCTGGACGTACCCGGGCTGCTGCTGCTCTGTCCCGGACTCGCCCTGGCCGTGTACGGGCTCAGCGTCACCGGTGACCGGAGCGGGCTGCTGAGCGCACCGGTGCTGGTCCCGCTCCTGGCCGGCGCTGCGCTGGTGGTGGTGTTCGTCCGGCGGGCCGGCCGGGTGCCGCACCCGCTCCTGCGGCTGTCCGTGCTGGGTACCCCGGGCATGGCGGCCGGCGCGGCCACGGTCGGCCTGTTCGCCGCCGGCTACTTCGGTTCGTTCCTCATCGCTCCGGCGTACGTGCAGATCGTGCGGGGCGACTCGGCCACCCTCGCCGGCACGATCGGCATCCCGCAGGCACTGGCCACCGGGCTGATGCTCCAGGTCGCCACCCGGCTGGTGGACCGGGTCTCCCCGCGGCTGGTCGTCGGGCTCGGCATCGCGACCGCGCTGGCCGGCACGGTGGCCCGGGTGGCGGTGCTCGACGCGCACACCTCGTACCCGTTGCTCGCGGCGCTCGGCGCGGTGACCGGACTGGGCACGGGCGCCACGTTGATGCCGACCATGGCGGCGGCCAGCCGCCGGCTGTCCCGGGTCGACATCCCGTCCGGGACGGCGCTGCTCACCACCGTCTCGAACACCGCGGTGGCCGCCGGCACCGCCCTGATCGCGGCCCTGCTCGCCTGGCTGGTGGGCCGGTTCGCCCCCGGGCTGGGCGAGGACGGGATCGTCGCCGCTGCACGGCTCGCGCCCGCCGAACGGACCGCGTACGCCGCCGACCTGGCCCGGGCCGTACAGCTCACGCTGGCGGCGTCCGGAGTGCTGCTGGCGCTGGCATGGCTGACCAGCCGGCGGCTGCCCGCCGACAGGTCCACCCCGGCGACCGGCGACACCGGACCCGCCGAGGCCCGGCCCCGCGCCGGTCAGGCGGATTCGGTGGGCACGGCTGCGGCGGCTGAGGGCTGACCGGTCAGCCGCCGGCCGTCACCGCTCAGTAGCGTTCGCGGAGCAGCTTGGCTGCCTCGACCGCCCAGTAGGTGAGGATGATCTGCGCCCCGGCCCGGCGGATCGAGGTGAGCGTCTCCAGGATCACCCGCTCGCGGTCGATCCAGCCGTTCGCGGCGGCCGCCTCGACCATCGCGTACTCGCCGGAGACCTGGTAGGCGGCGACCGGGACGTCCACCGCGGCGCGGACCGCCGACACCACGTCGAGGTACGGCAGCGCCGGCTTGACCATCACCATGTCGGCGCCCTCGGCGACGTCCAGCTCCACCTCGCGCAGGGACTCCCGCAGGTTCGCCGGGTCCTGCTGGTAGGCGCGCCGGTCGCCCTCCAGGGCCGATTCGACCGCGTCCCGGAAGGGGCCGAAGAACGCGGAGGCGTACTTGACCGCGTAGGCCAGCACCGCGATGTCCTGGTGGCCGGCAGCGTCCAGGGCCCGGCGGACCACGCCGACCTGGCCGTCCATCATCCCGGACGGGCCGACCACGTGGACCCCGGCGTCGGCCTGGGCGACCGCCATCCGGGCGTACGCCTCCAGGGTGGCGTCGTTGTCCACGTCGCCGTCCGGGGTGAGCAGGCCGCAGTGCCCGTGCGAGGTGAACTCGTCCAGGCACAGGTCGCTCATCACCACGGTGGCGTCACCCACCTCGGCGACGACGTCCCGGATGGCGACGTTGAGGATGCCGTCCGGATCGATGCCGCCCGAGCCGGTGGCGTCCCGCTCGGCGGGCACCCCGAAGAGCATGAGCCCGCCCACGCCGGCCTGGACCGCCTCGACGGCGGCCTTGCGCAGCGAGTCCCGGGAATGCTGGAGCACTCCCGGGAGCGACGCGACGGCTCGTGGCTCGGTCAGCCCCTCCCGGACGAACATCGGCAGCACCAGCTCGGCCGGGTCGACGCGGGTCTCGGAGACCAGCCGTCGCACGGCGGCGTTACGGCGCAGCCGGCGGGGCCGGATGTCGGGGTACGGCACGGGAGCCTCCTGTCAGCGGAACCTCAGGGCGGTCGGGCCCTGCACCTTCGAGCCCCGGCGCTGCTTGGCCGGCATGGCAGCGAGCTTCTCGCGCAGCTCGACGGCGTAGGCGGCGAGCGCCTCCACCAGGTCGGGCACCGAGGCGTGCGCAGGCTGCACGTCGACCCGCAGGCCGAACTCGGTCGCCGTCTCCGCCGTCTTGGGCCCGATGACGGCGACAACGGTACGCGCGTGCGGCTTCCCGGCGATGCCGACCAGGTTCCGGACCGTGGAGGACGAGGTGAAGAGCACCGCGTCGAACCCGCCCGACTTGATCGCGTCGCGGATCTCGGCCGGCGGCGGCGCCGCCCGGACGGTCCGGTACGCGGTCACGTCGTCGACCTCCCAGCCGCGCTCGGTGAGCCCGGCGGCGAGGGTCTCGGTGGCGATGTCGGCGCGCGGCAGCAGCACCCGGCCGACCGGGTCGAGGATCTCGTCGTGCGGCGAGAACTCGGCCAGCAGGCCCTCCGAGGACTGCTCACCCGAGGGCACCAGCTCCGGCTGGATGCCGAACGCCCGCACCGCGTCCGCGGTGGCCTCGCCGATGCAGGCGATCTTGACGCCGCCGAAGTGCCGGGCGTCCAGCCCGTGCTCGGCGAACTTCTCCCAGACCGCCCGGACCGCGTTCACCGAGGTGAAGATCACCCAGGCGTACCGGCCGTCGACCAGGCCCTTGACCGCCCGCTCCATCTGGGCGGGGGTACGCGGCGGCTCGACCGCGATGGTCGGCACCTCGCACGGGATCGCCCCGTACGCGCGCAGCCGCGCGCTCATCACGCCCGCCTGCTCCTTGGTCCGGGGAACGAGCACCTTCCAGCCGTACAGCGGCCGGTTCTCCCACCAGCTCAGCTTGTCCCGCTGGCTGACGCTCTCGCCGATGGTGAGCACGACCCGCCCGGTGAAGCCGAGCGCCGCCGCGACGAACGAGTCCACGGTCGACGTGGTGGTGTACTGCGTCTCGCCGGTGCCGTCACCGGTCACCCCGACGGCGGTGGTGCCGTCCACCCCGGCGGCCAGCAGGCCGTCCCGGATGGCGGCCAGGTCACCGGCGTCCACGGCCAGGGCCAGCGAGCCCCGGCTGACGGCGGCGGCCAGCGCGTCGAAGTCCAGCGCGGTGACGTCCTCGACGTCGGCCACGGTCCGCACCCCCGGCAGCGGCACACCCGCGTAGGTGGCCACGCCCTCGGCCTGGCCGACGCCCGGGACCACCTCGAAGTGCGCAGCGGTACGCGCCACCGCCTGCACCTCCTTGACCACCGAGTCGTGGCCGAACGGGTCACCGGCGACCAGGTGCACCGCGTTCTGCCCGGAGCGGGCCGCGGAGATCAGCACCTTCGCCACGTCCCCCGGTACGCCCTCGGCCGGGCTGAACTGGGCGTCGGACTTGGCCTGGGCACGGACGTGCTCGAGCAGCGACTCGGGGATCCCCCGGTCGTACACCACCTGGTCGGCGTCGACCAGGGCGTCGTGCGCCCGGCGGGTCAGCAGGCCCGGGTCGCCGGGTCCGGCCCCGACGAACGCGATACGGCCTGCGGGCTTACGGGTGCGGGTCATTCTGTGCTCCCAATTTGCTGGGTCCCCGGACCGGCGTGTCCTTCTTGGCCGAGGATCGAGTCGGCGCCGAGTTCGAGGAGTTCGGCGGCGAGTGCCTTGCCGATCTCCGCCGCGTCGGCGGGCGTTCCGGTGCGGGACAGCCGGAGGTCACGGGTACCGTCCGGGCTGATCACCGCCCCGCGCAGGTAGATCTCCTCACCGGCGTCACCCTCGGCGAGTTCGCCGTAGGCGGCGACGGGCGCGCTGCACCCGGCCTCCAGGGTGGCCAGCAGTGCCCGCTCCGCGATGACCGCGGCGCGGGACGGTGCGTGATCGAGCAGCGCGAGCAGCTCGACCAGGTCCTGGTCGTCGACCCGGCACTCCACCGCCAGCGCGCCCTGGGCGGGCGCGGGCAGCATCAGCATCGGGTCGAGCGTCTCGGTGATCACGTCGGTCCGGTCCAGCCGGGCGAGCCCGGCCCGGGCCAGCACGACGGCGTCGAGGTCGGCGTCCGGGCCGAGCACCCGGCCGAGCCGGGTGTCCACGTTGCCCCGGATCGAGGTGACCTCGAGCTGCATGCCCAGCGCGTGCAGCTGGGCGATGCGGCGCAGCGCGCCGGTGCCGACCCGCGCGCCGGGCGGCAGCTCGGCGAGCGTACGGCCGCCGCGGGCGACCAGCGCGTCGCGAGGGTCCTGCCGGGGCGGCACGGCCGCGATGTGCAGGCCGGGGGCGCCCGCCGTGGGCAGGTCCTTGTACGAGTGGACGGCGAAGTCGATTACGCCGGCGGTCAGCGCGTCCCGCAGCGCGGAGACGAAGACGCCGACGCCGAGCCGGTGCACCGGGGCCGAGGAGCGGTCGCCGGCGGTGACCACCTCGACCAGCTCGACCTCGCGGCCGGTGGCCGCGGTGAGGGCCGCGGCCACGTGGCCCGACTGGGCCATCGCCAGGGCGCTGCCCCGGGTGCCGAGGCGCAGGGGGGCGGTCATCGCGCACCTCCGGTGGGTGGGACGTCCACGGCGTCGAACGACGGGCGGCCGTCGGTGTCGGTCGCCACCACGTCGGGCACGGTGTCGACCGGGGAGGTCTGCGGCACCTCCAGGTCGAACAGCTCCCGCAGCAGGGCGGCGTACTGGTCGCCGCCCTGCTCGGCGGCGAGCTGGCGCACCCGTACGGTCGGCTGGTGCAGCAGCCGCTGCACCACCCGGTGCACGGTGCGGGCGACCTCGGCGCGCTGGTCGTCGGTGAGGTCGGGACGGCGCTGGGCGAGCCGGCGCAGCTCGGCGGTGACCACGTCGTCGGCGCGTCCGCGCAGCGCGGCCACGGTGGGCGCCACGTCCGCGCCGCGCAGCCAGCTGAGGAACGCCTCGACCTCGCCGCTGACGATCCGGGCCACCTCGGCGGCGTCGGCGGCGGCCGGGCCGTCGGCGAGGATGGCCGCCATCCGGTCGATGTCGATCACTTCGACGCCGGACAGCACGGCGACACCCTCCTCGACGTCGCGCGGGACGGCCAGGTCGAGCAGGACCAGCGGGCCCCGGCCGGCGTCCCGCCGGGCCAGCGCCCGGGTCACCACGTCGCGGGTGAGGACCGGTTCGGTGGCCGCGGTGGCGGCCACTACGATGTCCACTGTGGAAAGCGCGTCGACCAGCTCGGCCATCGGCACGGCGTTCGCGCCGTACGATTCGGCCAGCCGGACGGCCCGGTCGGCGCCCCGGTTGGTCACGGTGAGCGGCCCGGCGCCCAGCCGGGAGAGGGTGGCCACGCCGAGCGAGCCCATCGCACCCGCGCCGACCACCATGGCGGGCCGACCGGCCAGGTCGCCGTCGAGCAGGTCGGCGGCCAGGTCCAGGGCGGCGGTGACGACGCTCTGACCGGCCCGGTCGATGTTGGTCTCGGCGTGCGCGCGCTTGCCCACCCGCAGCGCCTGCTGCATCAGCTCGTGCAGCAGCCGGCCGGCGGAGTCGGCGCCGCTGGCCGAGTGGTAGGCGTCCCGGAGCTGGCCGAGGATCTGCGCCTCGCCGACCACCATCGAGTCCAGCCCGGCGGCCACCCGGAAGACGTGGTCGACGGCGGCGGCGTCGTAGTGCACGTAGAGGTGGTTGGCGAGCGCCGCCGGGGCGCAGCCGGCCTGCTCGGCCAGGACCGCGCAGATGTCGCCGAGGCCGCCGTGGAAGCCGGAGACGGCCGCGTACACCTCCACCCGGTTGCAGGTGGAGACGAGCACGGCCTCGGCGACGTACGGCTGGGCGACCAGGCGGTCCAGGGTGCGGGTGAGGTCGGCAGGCGGGACCGCCAGCTGCTCCAGCGTGGCGACCGGGGCGGTGCGGTAGGACGCGCCGACGACGAGCAGTTTCACGTGCCGATCGCCTCCTGGTTGTCGGTGGCCGCGAGACCGCCGGGCAGGGCGGTGAGGGCGGACCCGCCGGTGGCGGGGAGCGCGGTCAGCGACGCCTTGCGGTGCTCGTGGAAGGACAGGATCTGCAGCTCGATCGCGAGGTCGACCTTGCGCACGTCGACCCCCTCCGGAACCGAGAGTACGCACGGCGCGAAGTTGAGGATGCTCGTCACGCCGACCGCGACCAGCTGGTCGGCCACCGCCTGCGCGGCCGACGCCGGGGTGGCGATCACGCCGATCGAGATCGACTCCTCGGTGGCGACCCGGGGCAGCTCGTCGACGTGCCGGACGACCAGCCCGTTGATCTCCTCGCCGACTCGGGACGGGCTGGCGTCGAAGAGCGCGGCGATCCGGAAGCCGCGGCTGGCGAAGCCGTCGTAGCCGGCCAGAGCGTGACCGAGATTACCCACGCCGACGAGGGCGACCGAGCGGCACTGGGTGAGCCCGAGCACCGACTCGATCTGGTCGATCAGCAGGGCGACGTCGTAGCCCACCCCGCGGGTGCCGTACGAGCCGAGGTGGGAGAGGTCCTTGCGCAGCTTCGCCGAGTTCACCCCGGCGGCGTTGGCCAGTCCCTCGCTGGACACCGTTTCGTGACCGGTTTCGGCGAGATTGTGCAGGGCACGGAGGTATTCCGGGAGCCGAGCGACGGTCGCCTCGGGCAGGTCCGGGAGCGCCGGTACGGCACCGGCGCGACCGGGCGCGCCAGGGTGACGGTGCTGACTCATGAGACTCCGTGCGGTGCGATCCTCGACCAGCGTCGGTGGCCGGTCGTTCCGGGACTCCCGCTGGCGACCGATGGTGCCGGCTGTGCTAGCAGGGCGCGTCGGAACTACAGAGTAGGCGCTTGTGAAGGGGTGCACAAATCGCGATCTTGCTGGCCCGCGACGTGCCTCCACCTGCCCCTCCATTTCACAAGATCGATTGAGCGCGCTTAGTCGGCGCCGCTCGGCGATTATTGCTCAATCCCGACTTCTCTGACCAATCGCACGCGCCCGGTAGCGCTGTGTCACGAAAATCGGCCCGGGCGGTAGGGAGAACCCCACCCCGGAGAGGCCGGCCCACGGGATGGGTCCGGCGGCCCGTGGCCCATAGCCTCGGGACATGACCGCAGTACCGCTGGCCACCATGCCCACCCCCACCACCCCCGTCCCCGGCCTCGGCCGGCGGCTCCTGCGCGACTCCGGCTACGTGCTGGCCGGCCTGCCGTTGGCGCTCGTCGGCTTCGTGGTGGCGGTGGCGGGGATCTCCCTCACCGCCGGGCTGCTGGTGACCACGCTCGGCCTGCCCGTCCTCGCCGGCACCCTGTACGCGGCCCGGGCGCTGGCCGATCTCGAACGGCTGCGGCTGCCCGCCGTGCTGCGCCAGCCCCGGGTCCGCCCCGTGTACCTGACCCCCGTGCCCGGGTCGGGCTACTGGCGGCGGCTCCTGGTGCCGATGCGGGACGCCCAGTCCTGGCTCGACCTGCTGCACGCCTTCGTCAAGCTGCTGGTGGCGCTGCCCACGTTCGTGCTGATGCTGGTGTGGTGGGCGGTGGCCATCGGCGGCACGCTCTACGTCGCCTACGACTGGGCGATCCCGCACGGCCCGGGCCAGCAGGACCTCAGCGAGCTGCTCGGGATGGGCGTCGGTCCCGTGCCGCGGATCGCGTTGAACACCTCGTTCGGGCTGTTCTGCCTGCTCACCCTGCCGCTGGTGGCCCGGGCCTGCGCCGGGCTCCAGGCCGGCCTGGCCCGCTCGCTGCTCACCGGCGTGGCCGAGATGCGGCACCGGATCACCACGCTGGAGGAGCAGAAGCGGGCCGCCGCCTCCGCCGAGGCGTCCGCGCTGCGCCGGCTGGAGCGGGACATCCACGACGGCCCCCAGCAGCGGCTGGTCCGCCTCGCCATGGACCTCAGCCGGGCCCGTCAGCAGCTCGCCGCCGACCCGGAGGCGGCCCGCCGGACGCTGGACGAGGCGGTCACCCAGACCCGGGAGACCCTCGACGAGCTGCGCGCCCTCTCCCGCGGCATCGCCCCGCCGATCCTGGTCGACCGGGGCCTGCCGAGCGCCCTGGCCGCCCTCGCCGCCCGCGCGCTGGTCCCCACCGAACTGGTGGTCGAGGACGACCTGGGCACGCCCGGCGGACGGCTGGACCCGGCGGTGGAGAGCACGGCGTACTTCGTGGTGGCCGAGGCGCTGACCAACGTCGCCAAGCACAGCCACGCCACCACGTGCCGGGTCGAGGTCACCCGCCGGGTCGGCCGGCTGGAGATCGGCGTGACGGACGACGGGGTGGGCGGCGCCCACCTGGCCAAGGGGCACGGTCTGAGCGGCATCGCCGACCGGGTACGCGCGGCCGGCGGCGTGCTCGAGGTGTCCAGCCCGGCCGGCGGGCCCACCCTCGTCCGCGCCGAACTGCCCCGCTGACGACGACCCGGAGGGCGGACCGGTGACCGAGGACGTGGTAGACAGCGGACCCATGCGGGTGGTGATCGCGGACGACGCCGTACTGCTCCGGGAGGGGCTGGTCCGGCTGCTGACCGAGTCGGGACACGAGGTGGTGGCGGCCGTCGGCGACGGGGACGCCCTGGTCGAGGCGGTGGTGAGGCACCGGCCGGACATCTCGGTGGTGGACGTGCGGATGCCGCCCTCGCACACCGACGAGGGGCTACGGGCGGCCGTGGAGGCACGCCGACGAGTGCCCCGTACGCCCGTCCTGGTGCTCTCCCAGTACGTCGAGGTGTCGTACGCGGACGACCTGCTCGCCACCGCCGGCGGCGCCGGCGGTGGCGGGATCGGCTACCTGCTCAAGGACCGGGTGGCCGCGATCGACGAGTTCCTGGACACGCTGGGCCGGGTGGCCGCCGGCGGCACGGTGCTCGACCCCGAGGTGATCGGCCAGCTGCTGGTCCGGCGGCGGCGCGACGACCCGCTGTCCTCGCTGACGCCGCGCGAGCGGGAGGTGCTCGCCCTGATGGCCGAGGGGCGCTCCAACACCGCGATCGCCCGGATCCTGGTGGTGAGCGACGGCGCGGTGGAGAAGCACGTCCGCAACATCTTCACCAAGCTCGACCTCCCCCAGGACGCCACGAACCACCACCGCCGCGTCCTGGCCGTCCTCACCCACCTCCGCGCCTAACCCCTGCCGCACCCCTGCCGCGCCCCGGCCCGGACGCGCGTTGATCATGAAGTTGTTGTCGCGACACGCCGACGCAGAGGACAACAACTTCATGATCAACGGGGTCAAGAGCGGGTCAAGGGAGGGTCAGGGGAGGGTGCGGGCGAGGGTTACCGCCTGGGTGAGGGTGTCGGCGACGGGGTGGCCGGAGGCGCGGAGGCGGGCGGGGTCGGAGAAGCCGCCGGTGTAGAGGACGCAGCGGGCGCCGACCGAGAGCGCGGCGTCGGCGTCGTCGAGAGAGTCGCCGATCAGCACCACCTGGTGGCCGCCGAGCCCCAGCTCGGCCAGGTGCTTCTCCAGCCACTCGGCCTTGGGGCCCCCGCCCACCGCGGCCCGCAGCCCGTCCACCCGGGCGAAGTGCGGAGTCAGCCCGTACGTGTGCACGGTCGGGACCAACTCGGCGTGGAACCACATGGACAGCAGGGACTGGCTGCCCGGCCAGGCGGCGATCGCGGCGGTGGCGTCGGCGGCCAGCGCGCAGCTGGTCAGCCCGGCCCGGTACGCGTCGTGGAAGATCCTGTCGAGTCGGCCGAACGTCTCGTCGTCGACCGCCCGCCCCAGCATCTCGGCGTAGTAGTCGGCGATCGGCCGGCGGAACCGCACCCGGTGCTCGGCGGCGGTGACCGCCGGCCCGCCGGCGCTGGCGAAGGCGACGTTGGTGGCGCGTACCACCAGGTCGAGGTCGTTGAGCAGGGTGCCGTTCCAGTCCCACACCAGGTGGCCGCGCGTCGAGGTCATCGCTGCACGATAAGGGGCCGGTCAGAGCTGTGGGGTGGTCAGGTCCCGCAGCAGCCGCCCCTCCTCGACCCGCCAGTAGCCGTGCTCCTTGCCGTCCAGCAGCACCACCGGCAGCCGGTCGCCGTACTCGCGTTCCAGCTCGACGTCGCCGGTGACGTCCTTCTCGATCCACCGGTCCCCGGTGACGGCCACCACCCGGTCGAGCGCCGCCTTCGCGTCCTCGCAGAGGTGGCAGCCGGGCCGGGTGATCAGGGTGAGCCGGGCGTCACGGCTGGACATCGGGTACCTCCGTGCGGATCTCGGTCGGCGGCGCCGGTGACGGCACCGGAGGCGCCACCGGGCGGAGCTCGGTCTTGCGTACCTTGCCGATCGCCGAGTACGGCAGGCTGTCGACGAACTCGACGGCGGTCGGGCACTTGAACCGGGCCAGGTTACGTGCGCAGTGGCCGAGCAGCTCCTCCGCCGTCACCGCCGAACCGGCCGCCCGCACCACGTACGCCCGGACAGTCTCGCCGGTTCGCGGGTGCGGCACCCCGAGGACGGCCGACTCGGCTACCCCGGGATGCGCCTGGAGCACCGACTCCACCTCGTGCGGGTACACGTTGAAGCCGTTGACCAGGATCAACTCGCCGAGCCGGTCGACCAGGAACAGGTCCCCGGCGTCGTCGGCGTACGCCACGTCGCCGGTGGCCCACCAGCCGTCCGCGTCCGGCCCGCCCCGCCCGTCCGGCCAGTAGCCGGCGAAGAGGTTGTCGCCCCGGACCACGATCTGCCCCGGGTCGGTGCCCGACGCGTCGTCGGAGAGGTCCAGCTCGTCGGCGTCCTCCTCGGCGGTGGGCACACCGTCGCGCCACAGGTCGACGCCGTCCGGCCCGATCAGGCGTAGCTCGACGCCGGGCAGCGGGCGGCCGATGGACCCGGGCGTGGGCTCGCCGCCGACCAGGGTGGAGGTGAGCACCGGGGCGGTCTCGGTGAGGCCGTACCCGACGTGCACCGGGTGCCCGGTGGTCTCGGTGAAGCGCGCCGCGACCGCCATCGGCAGCGGGGCCGCACCGCACACCGCCACCCGCACCGAGGCCAGCGCCGTCGCCGCCGCGTCGCCCGCGTCGGCCCAGGTCAGAAACATCGACGGTACGCCGACCAGCACGCTGACCCGGTGCCGGGCGAGGTCGGCGAGCGCCCCATCCGGGCCCAGCTCGTCGACCAGCACCCCGGTCGCCCCGTGGTGCACCACGGCCCCGAGCCCGGAGTTCAGGCCGTACGCGTGGAAGAGCGGCAGGGCGAGCAGCACGGTGTCGTCGGGCCCGATCACCGGCGGGTCGATCCGGCCGACCTGCTCGTGGTTGGCGGCCAGGGCGCGGTGCGACAGCATGGCGCCCTTGGGCCGGCCCTCGGTGCCGGAGGTGTAGAGCAGGACGGCGAGGTCGGCCCCGCCCCGGCGGGGCAGGTCGGCGGGAGCGTCACCGTCGGTGACCGGCGGGGCGGTGTGCACGGCGGCCAGTGCGGGCAGGTCCTCGCCGGCGATCCGCTCGCGGACCTCCGCCGCGCAGACCAGCGCGGCGGCCCCGGAGTCGGCGAGCACGTGCCGCAGCTCCCGGGCGGTGAAGCTCGGGTTGACCGGCACCGCCACCAGGCCGGCCCGGAGCACGGCGAGATACGTGACCACGAAGTCCGGGGTGTTGCCGAAGGCGATGGCGACCCGGGGCGGGTGGGCGTCCGCGGTCGCCGGCGGCACCGTCCCGGCCAGCGCGCGGGCGGTGTCGGTGACCGCGGCGTCCAGTTGGGACCAGGTCAGGGTCTGGTCGCGCCAATGCAGCGCGGGGCGGTCACCGTGGGCGGCCGCCGCCCGGCGGAGCCGGTCGGCGAGGTTCGGCGCGGAGCTGTCGGCTGCGTCCTGCACGGTGGCTGAGTCTGGCACAGCCGCGTCCGCCCGGCCACGCCCGAGCACGGGCCGGGCCGGGCCGGTCGTGCCGCAGCGGTCCTCCCGACGGGACCGGGCGGCAGCCCGCACGACCCGACTTCCGGGCATGAGGGGCCGCCCCGCCGGGCGGCCGCCGCGACACGCCGAGGGCGGGACGAAATCGCTCCGACCAGGACTTTCCACCCAGAACCAGGTTCCGATGCGAAAGTCAACCGCACACGACGGACAACGGGTCCGCCATCGGTGCGACGGGAGCGGAAATACTTCCGCCCTGTGTAACGGACTTGCCACGCGCGGGTGACGTTGGCCCTATCATCACTCGGGTCGGCTCACCCGATTTGCCGTGAGTCGACACCCCTCAGCCCGAGGAGGCCCCCGTGCCTGTGAGCGCATTGGACCAGCACCTCAAGGGGATCTGCCGCCCGTCGGCACGTCCCGGGACGATCCTGCCCGGCCGGGGCGTACCCGGCCCCGCCACGACGCCACGGCGGCCGGTGCGGCCGTGCCCGACCTGGATCGGGGAGGCGCGGTGACCACCTTCGGCTACGCGGAGCGGCCGACCGGGTTGACCGGCCCGACCCAGCGGACCCCGGTCAACGAGCGGCTTGAGCACGACGCCGCCCGGGCGCCACGCGGCGAGGGGGCCCGCCGGGTGCGCAACCGCTCCCACCACAACGAGACGCCGCAGCGCCCGGCGGTGCCCGGTGGCAACGCGAAGCCGGCCGCCGGCCGACTCGGTGCCCCGTCCCGGCCGACCATGCCGGCGCAGGGCCGGCGCACGGGCGACACCCCGGCGACCGCCGACCCGTCGGCCGGGGAGACCGCGATCCTGCCGGCGGTGCCGGCCGCCGACACCGCGGTGCTGCCCAAGGTGCCCGCCGACCCGGCACCCGCCACCGGCTACCCGAGCCGCCCCGATCCGTCCGACCCGGCCACCGAGGTCTGGGCCCTGGTCGAGCGGGCGCAGGCCGGCGAGGCCGAGGCGTTCGGGTTGATCTACGACCGTTACGTCGACACGGTCTTCCGCTTCGTCTACTTCCGGGTCGGCAATCGGCAGCTCGCCGAGGATCTCACCTCCGACACCTTCCTCCGCGCGCTCAAGCGGATCGGCAGCTTCACCTGGCAGGGGCGCGACCTCGGCGCGTGGCTGGTCACCATCGCCCGCAACCTGGTCGCCGACCACTTCAAGTCCGGCCGCTACCGGCTGGAGGTCACCACCGGCGACGTGCTCGACGCCGACCGGGAGGACCGGGGCCCGGAGGGCAGCCCGGAGGCCGCGGTCGTCGAGCACATCACCAACGTCGCGCTGCTCACCGCGGTGAAGCAGCTCAACCCGGAGCAGCAGGAGTGCATCGTGCTCCGCTTCCTCCAGGGCTTCTCGGTCGCCGAGACCGCCCGGGCCATGGGCAAGAACGAGGGCGCCATCAAGGCGTTGCAGTACCGGGCGGTGCGGGCCCTGGCCCGGCTGCTGCCCGACGGCTTCCAGCCCTGATCCGCACCGCTCCCCGCACCTGGACGAGACGCCGCGCCGCGGGGTCCGCCGTCCGTGACGACGATCACGCTTCGTGATTTCGTCGCCGACGGCCCCGTAACCGCCGACCGGCGCGGTCCGTTTCTCCGGGTGCGACCAGTGGTTGTCCGGCGTCCCCCGGGCCACCCGGTCCGGCGGTCGCGGCCGGCCGTCTCGGCCAGCCGTCGGCGTCCGCTGCCACCGGTCGCTGGTGACGACCACGGCCGCCCGGCCGTGACCAGTGAGAGGGGGTGCCTGCGGTGGACAGCAACCTCTTCTCCCGTCGGCGGGCCGAGCGATTCGCGCAACTCCTCGACGAGGCCAACGGCGGCCGGCGGCACCACGTCCGTTCCCGGGCCGACGACGAACTCGCCGCGCTCGTCGCGGTGGGCCAGCGGCTCGCCACCGACCGGCCGGCCGTCGAGGTCGACAAGGACTTCCGCGCCGGCCTGCGCGCGGCGCTGGTCGCCACCGCCGAGCGGGAGGGCGTCGGCAGCCCGGCGCGGAGCGGGACCGCCGCGGCGGGCACCGGCACCCGTGGTGCCCTGCTGCCGGCGGCGACCGGCCGGCGGATCCGCGCCCGCGGCGCGATCCTGGTCGGCGTGGCCGCCGGGGCGGTCGCCCTCTCCGGCATCTCCTTCGCAAGCGAGAACGCGCTGCCCGGCGACGCCCTGTACGGCATGAAGCGCTCGACCGAGCGCGCCCAGCTCGCCCTGACCAGTTCGGACATCAGCCGGGGCCAGCTCTTCCTCGACTTCGCCCGGACCCGGCTCGACGAGGCGGCCACCGTCCACGGTGACCGGTTCGGCTTCAGCGCCGTCCTCGACGACATGGACGCCGACACCCGGCAGGGCGTACGCCTGCTGACCACTGTGGCCGCGCAGCGCTCCGACCTGGCCGCGCTGGACGCGGTCGACGCGTTCCTCACCGGCCAGCGGCGCGCGGTCAGCGGGCTGCTCGACCGGGCGGACCACGCCGAGCGGGACCGCACCCGCCGGTCGCTGGCCCTGCTCGACGCGGTGGGTCGGCGGTCCGACGGGCTCCGCACGGCGATCGCCTGCGGGCTACCGGCGCCGGCCGCCAGCGACGCGCTGGGTCCCGCCCCGGTCGGCTGCCCCGGCAACCGCTGACCACTGGACGCCGTTCGCGCCACACTTCTCCGCGCGGACACCCGCCCGTCACACGCCGCCGGATAGGCTCGCCGGGGAAGACGTCCGCGGTCGCCGAGGGGAGGGAGGCGGTCATGGCCCGGAGCCGGAAGGTGACGGTCAGCACCGACGCCCACGGCCACACCGCCGGCTGGTCGGAGGCCCCGGAGGCATCCCCGACCACCCCGACGCCCGACCCCACCGCCGCCGCCTTCTTCGACGTGGACAACACGATGATGCAGGGCGCGTCGATCTACTGGTTCGCCCGCGGGCTGGCCGCGCGAAAGTACTTCACCACGGGTGACCTGGCCCGGTTCGCCTGGCAGCAGGCGAAGTTCCGGCTGCTCGCCACCGAGCACGCCGGGGACATGTCCCAGGCGAAGGATGCGGCGCTCGCCTTCATCCAGGGCTGGCGGGTGGACGACGTGGAACGGCTCGCCGAGGAGATCTTCGACGAGCTGATGGCGCCGCGGATCTGGGCCGGCACCCGCCGGCTGGCCCAACGGCACCTCGACGCCGGTGAGCGGGTGTGGCTGGTCAGTGCCGCACCGGTGGAGATCGGCCGGGTGATCGCGGCCCGCCTCGGGCTGA
The DNA here is from genome assembly GCF_054963695.1 of Micromonospora sp. RTBAU3-60. Lineage (NCBI taxonomy): Bacteria > Bacillati > Actinomycetota > Actinomycetes > Micromonosporales > Micromonosporaceae > Micromonospora > Micromonospora sp. RTBAU3-60. Next base: position 222,016 of record NZ_JBUEGB010000006.1, read on the forward strand.
CCGGGGCGATCGGCACGGTTGCCGAGGTGGTCGACGGGGCGTACACGGGCCGCCTGGTCGGCGACCTCATGCATGGTCCGGCGAAGGCCGAGGCGATCACTCAGCTCGCCGCGGTGGAGGGGCTGGACCTGGGCCGCTGCACCGCCTACAGCGACTCGGCCAACGACCTGCCGATGCTGTCCACCGTGGGTCACCCGGTGGCGGTCAACCCGGACGCGGCGCTGTTGCGGCAGGCGCGCGAGCGCGGCTGGGCCGTGCGCGACTTCCGCACCGGGCGCCGGGCGGTCAAGATCGCGGTACCGTCGACGGCCGCCGCCGGGCTGCTCGCCGGCGCGGTCACCGCTGGCCTGGCGCTGCACCGGCGCCGCCACCGCCCCGGCTGACCGCCCGGATGGTCAGGGGCCGAACGGGTCGGGGCGGCGTTCGAGCAGCTTGTGCAGGGTCTGCTGGATGGTCTCCCGCACCTGGTCGGCGAGGTTGAACACGACCAGCGGGTCATCGGCCGAGTCGCGCAGGTGCGCGGTGGGGATCGGCGGGCAGAACTCGATCAGCCACTTGCTCGGCAGCGGCACCATGCCCAGCGGCCCCAGCCAGGGGAACGTGGGGGTCACCGGGAAATACGGGAGCTTGAGCAGCCGGGCCAGCGGCTTGATGTCGGCGAGCATCGGATAGATCTCCTCGCCGCCGACGATCGCCACCGGCACGATCGGCGTGCCGGTACGCAGGGCGGCGGAAACGAAGCCGCCCCGACCGAACCGCTGGAGCTTGTAGCGGTCGGCGTAGAGCTTGCCGACCCCCTTGAAGCCCTCCGGGAACACGCCGACCAGCTCGCCGTTGCCGAGCAGCCGTTCCGCGTCCGGGTTGCAGGCCACCGTGCCGCCGGTCTTACGGGCGAGCTCGGAGACCACCGGCATCCGGAAGACCAGGTCGGCCCCGAGCAGCCGCAGGTAGCGGCGCATCGGGTGCCGGTCGTGCAGCGCCGCGGACAGCACCAGCGCGTCCAGCGCCACCGTGCCGGAGTGGTTGCCGACCACCAGGCCGGCCCCGGTGTCCGGCACGTGCTCTACGCCGCTGACCTCGGTGCGGAACCAGTCCCGGTAGAGCACCCGGAGCAGCGGGTGGAAGACCGCGTCGGTCAGGTCCGGGTCGAAGCCGAACTCGTCCACCTCGTAGTCGCCGGAGAGCCGCCGCCGCAGGAAGGCGAGCCCCTTGGCGACCTTCCGGTCCCAGTGGTCCCCGGGGCGGTCCGCCACGGCCGGCCCCGGCGCGGCGACCGGCCCGCCGGTCGCGCCGTCGTCCGGCCCGGACGCGGCCGGCTCGTCCGCGGAGGTGTCCGGCTCCTCCAGCGGCGCCGGGTCGGCGGCGGTCGCCGTCGGGCGGCGGTGTCCGTTGCGCCGCGCGGGCTCCCCGTCCGGTCCGGGCACGGTCAGCGGTACGTCGTAACGGGGCCCGCCCCGCTCCTCGGCGCCGCTCACGCCGGCGCCTCGCTTCGCTCCGCGGCGGCGCGAGGCGCCGCGCTACTGAGCCTGATGGTTCGCTCGCTCCGCTCGCTCACGGCCGCTCCCGGAGGGTGGAGCGGACCTGCCGGATGGTCTCCAGCACCAGTTGTTCGGCCGTGGCGAGCTGGGCCCGGGTCACCACCACGCCGCCGTGGTGCGCGCGGATGAAGTCGTCGAACGCGGCGGCGGTCGAGCGGGGCGTGAAGCCGTACTCGTGCTCCAGTCGGCTGGTGTCCACCACCCGACCGTGCACGAAGAGGTCGACCTGGTCCAACCCGTAACGGCCGAAGCCCAGGCTGCGGGCGATCGCGACGGCCCCGGAGAGTCCCGGCTCCAGCACCGGTACGGCCACCCGGCCGGCCCGGCGGATCGCCTGCGAGAGGGAGAGCACCCCCGGCCCGGCGACGTTGTAGGTCCCCGGGTGCTCCTCGGCGACCGACCGGTGCAGCACCTCCAGGGCGTCGTCGATGTGGACGAACTGGAGGCGGGGATCCCGGCCGAAGACCGTGGGCACGACCGGCTGGGCGAAGTAACGGGTGAGGGTGGTGTCCGCGGTGGAGCCGATGAACGGCGCGAAGCGCAGCACGGTCGCGGTGACGTCGGGCCGGCGGCGGCGGAAGCCGCGGACGTACCCCTCGATGTCGAGGATGTCGCGGCCGAAACCGCCGCGCGGCACCTCGCGCGGCTCGGTCTCCTCGGTGAAGACCGCCGGGTCGCGGAACGACGCGCCGTACGCGGCGGTCGACGACCGGACCACCAGCTTGCGCAGCCGGGGCGCCCGCTGGCAGGCGGCGAGCAGCTGCATGGTGCCGATGATGTTCTGTTCCTTCATCGCCGCCCGGCCGCCGTGCTGCGGGTCGGGCGCGGTGACCAGCGCCAGGTGCACCACCGCGTCCACCTCGAGGTCGGCGAGGAGACCGCCGAGGGAGTCGAGGTCGAGACGGATCCGCTCGACGCCGTCGAGCAGGTCGGCGAACTCGGGGTTGGGCGCCGGGTCGACCCCGATGACGCGGTCGATGCGGGAGTCGGCGGCGAGCCGGGCGGCCACGTGCGCGCCGAGGTAGCGGCCGACCCCGGTCACGACGACGACCCCCGGAGCACCCGAGGTGCCACCGGGGGTCATGTCATGCGCCTTGCGCGGCAGGCGGGATCGAGCCGGGACGTCCACGGCCTGATCACCTGAGCCTCCGAGGGTCGACAGTTGGCAAGTGCTGCCGAGCGCCGGGCCGGGGCCCGGCCCCGGTCACTTGCCGAGACGGCGACGCTGGACGCGGGTCTTGCGCAGCAGCTTGCGGTGCTTCTTCTTAGCCATGCGCTTGCGGCGCTTCTTGACCACCGAGCCCATACGACAGCCTTTCGATGCAACGTGCGGGGCGGACCAGATGACACCACCGCGGGTGGTGCCGGTGACCGCTTGCGGACAACGGACCGGACCAACGTGGTGGGCAGGGCACACCAGGGTGCGGTCACGGTCGGGTCCAGGGTAGCCGGAGTGCGTCAGCAGGACCAACGCGCCCCCGTCGATGCCCGTTACGTCGCACTCGACGGCGCGGCCGGCGCCGCGGTCAGGCGCTCTCCTGGAAGGCGCCGCGGAGGTACTCGTGCACGGCGTGCTCGGGCACCCGGAACGAGCGGCCGACCCGGACCGCGGTCAGCTCACCACTGTGCACGAGGCGATAGACCGTCATCTTGGACACCCGCATCACCGTCGCCACCTCGGCGACGGTCAGGAACCTGACATCCGACAGCCGACCGTCGGATTGCGACCCGGCCATGGCTCACCGACCCATCCCATGCCCGGCGCGTGCCGCCGGGCCGGTTGCTCCGGCCAGGCGAGCGACGCGCGTGTTACCAGTACGGTAGCGGGGCGGCTGTGACCGGCGCGATCCCTTCCTCCGATTGATCATGGGACGCTTGCCGTTTCCTGGCCCTTGACCTGGTGTTTTCCGCCCATGCGGGCCTCGCGTCCGGTTCGTGCCGGCGCGCCCAGGCACGGACGCTGCAGGCGTCACTCGGCCCGCAGCGCCACCACCGGATCCAGCCGGCCGGCCCGCTGGGCCGGGACCACCCCGAAGACGATGCCGACCGCCGCCGAGACCCCGAAGGCGAGCGCCAGCGACCACCAGGTGATGGCTGCCGGGATCGGCGAGAGCGCGTCGACCAGGAGCGCGCCGCCCACGCCGAGCGCCATCCCGGTCAGCCCGCCGATCGCGGTGAGCAGCACCGCCTCCAGCAGAAACTGCACCCCGATGTCCCGGGGTCGGGCACCGACCGCCTTGCGCAGGCCGATCTCGCGGGTCCGCTCGCGTACCGAGACCAGCATGATGTTGGAGACGCCGACGCCGCCGACCAGCAGCGAGATGCCGGCGATGGCGGCCAGTACGCCGGTCAGCACGCCGAGGATGTCGCCGAGCACGCCGAGGATCTGCTGCTGCGTCACGGCGCTGAACTCGGTGTCCGGGTGCCGGCGGGACAGTTCGGCGACGATCCGGTCGCCGAGCTCGCCGATCCGCTCCCGGTCGGGGGCCTTGACCGCGATGCCGTCGACCCGTTGAGTGCCCCAGAGCCGCTGCGCGGCGGTCACCGGGATGTGCACCTCGTCGTCCCGGTCCACACCGAGGCTCTGCCCGAGCGGCGCGAAGACGCCGATCACCCGGAACCGGACGCCGGCCAGGGCGATCTGCTGGCCGAGCGGGTCCCGGTCGGGGAAGAGCGCGTGGGCCACCGACGCGCCGAGCACCGCGACCCGGCGGCTGGTGTCCACGTCGGCGCCGGTCAGGTAGCGGCCCCGGGCCAGCGACCGGGTGAAGACCGACGGGGTGGTCTCCAGCACGCCCTGCACAGTGGTGAAGTCGGCGCGGGCGCCGGCCCGGGCGGTCGCGCCGGAGGCGATGGTGACGGCCACCCGTCCCGGGTCGCCCACCACCCGGGAGACCGCGTCCACGTCCTTGAGGGTCAGCGGTGAGACCACCGGCGCGGTGCCGACGTCGAGCTTTCCGGGGACCACCAGGAGCAGGTTCGAGCCGAGCCCCTCCACCTGCTGTTCGACCCTCTGCTTGGTGCCGGTGCCGATGGCCACCAGCAGCACCACCGAGGCGACTCCGATGATCACCCCGAGCATGGTCAGCGCGCTCCGCATCCGGTTGGCCCGCAGCGCGTCCCACGCCACCCGCCAGGCCTCGGCGACCCTCACGACCCACCCCCGCCCGGCCGGTCGTCCCCGTGCCCACCCTCGCCGGTGCGGTCCGAGGCGCCGGGGGAAAGGCGTCCGGTGGCTCCGGCGGCGCCACCGGAGCCACCGGACGGGCGCCCCGGGCCGCTTCCGGACACGGACCGGGGCCCCGCGCTGGGAGCGCCGTCCAGTGTCGCAGGTCGGTCGGCGGCACCCGACAGCGGTCGATCATGAACCGTGTCCGACCGCACCCGGCCGTCGCGTACGGCGATCTGCCGGCGGGCCCGGGCGGCCACCTCCTGGTCGTGGGTCACCATCACCAGGGCCACTCCGGACTCGGCGTTCAACCGCTCCAGCAGCTCCAGCACCGCCTCCCCGGTGGCGCTGTCCAGGTTGCCGGTGGGCTCGTCGGCCAGCAGCACCGCCGGATCGGTGACCAGGGCGCGGGCGATCGCCACCCGCTGCTGCTCGCCGCCGGAGAGCTGGTTGGGCCGGTGGTCCAGCCGGTGCCCGAGCCCGACCCGGCCGAGCATCGCCGCCGCGCGGTCCCGCCGTTGCCGCGCCCCGATCCCCCGATAGACCAGGGGCAGCGCCACGTTGTCCACCGCGGACGTCCGAGGCAGCAGGTGGAACGCCTGGAAGACGAAGCCGATGGTTTCGTTGCGCAGCGTGGCCAGCTCCGGCGGGGAGAGCGTGGCGACGTCCCGGCCGCCGATCACCAGCCGGCCGCCGGTGGGCCGGTCCAGCCCGCCGAGCAGGTGCATCAGCGTCGACTTGCCCGAGCCGGACGGCCCGACCACCGCCACGTACTCGCCGGGGTCGATGGTGAGCGACACCCCGTGCAGCGCGGCCACGGACACCCCGTCGAGCTGGTACGTCCGGGACACGTCGACCGCCTCGATGGCCGGCACCCCGACGGGCAGGGTCACCGCGCGCGACTGCGGGGCTCGCGGAACCAGCTCACTCCTCGCGCTCACCGGAGTTCCTGGCCGTCGCGGACCCGGTCGGTGCCGCGCACCACGATCCGGTCACCGGCCTGCACCCCGCTGACGATCTGCACCAGGTCCTGCCCCTGCACGCCGACGGTCACCGGCACCCGGTCGGCCTTGCCGTCCCGCAGCACCCAGACCGCGTCCCGGCCGTCGGCGGAGAAGACCGCCGAGGCGGGTACGGCCACCGCGTCGGCGGCCTCGCGTACCCGGAGGTGGACCACGGCGTTCATGCCGGGACGGGGCGCGGGCGCGGCCTCGCCCTCGCCGAGCCGCCCGGCACCGAGGCTGAGGCGTACCCGGTAGGTGACGCCGCCCCGGGCGGAGCTGGTGGGGAGCACGTCCACGGAGCGGACGGTGGCGTCGTACGTCGCCCCGGTCACCGCGTCCAGCTCGACGGCGGCGGTGAGGCCGGCCCGGACCAGCAGCACGTCGGTCTCGTCGACCTCGGCGAGCAGGCCGAGCTGGCCGGTGTCCACGATGGTGAGCACGGGTGTGCCGGCGGTGACCCGGCCGCCCGCGGGCACCGCGTCGTCCACGCCCGCCGGCGGGCCGCCCTGCCCGGCCGCCCCCAGCGCCGACGGGTCGATGTCCGCCGCGCCGCCGGCCGCCCCGAGCAGGCCGGTGAGGTCGGTCGGGGCCGCGGCCCGGGTGCCGCCCGGCTGCACCACCCCGGCGATCGGGGCGCGCAGGGTCAACGCGTCGACGGTCGCCTTCGCCAGGTCGTACGCCTGCTGGGCCTGAAGGCGCTGCGCGGTCGACAGGGCGCCGACGGCGCTGTTCAGCCCGGCCAGCCCGCGCTGCACGGCGGCGACCGCCCGGTCGGCGGCGCGGGCGGCCGACTCGTACTGCCGCTGGGCGGACTCGACCTGGAGCAGCAGCGCGGACCGCAGCTGCGGGTCGCCGATCTTCCCGGCGGCCTGACGCGCGGCGTCGAACGCCTCGGCGGCGGCCCGGTCGGTGCCGCGCCGGCTGCCGCCCAGGTCACCGACGCCGACGCCGCGGCCGGCCTGCTTCGCCGCGCGCAGCGCCGCGCGGGCCTGCCGGAGCCGGTCCTGGGCGGACGGCGAGTCGATCACGGCGAGCACCTGGCCGCGGCTGACCCGCTGCCCGGGTTGGACGCGCAGGCTGACCAGGGTGCCGTCGGCCGGCGCGGTGAGGGTGGCGGCGGCCCGGGCGGTCACGGTGGCCGGCGCGTCGATCACCTCGGTGACCGCCGACCGACCCACCTGGGCCACGGCGACCGGGGTGTGGTCGTCGGCGCACGAGGCGGCGGTGGTGCCGGTCAGGACGACGACGGCGAGCAGGGCGGTGACGAGGCGGGGGCGGGTGGCCGCGGGCAGCCGCGGCGGGTGGGGGCGGGCCACCCGGCCCATGCTACGACCGGCTGCACGGCGGCTCAGCCCGCCACCGTGCGGACGTACGCGACGCAGTCGTCGTGCAGGGCGGGCCACCGCTCGCCGAACACCCGGTCCGCGGCGTTGTCCAGGGACCGGTGCTCGTGCACCACCGCCCGGAAGAAGTCGAGCACCCGCGGCTCCCCGTACCGGTCGACCAGATGGCGTACGGCCAGGTAGCCGACGCCGTAGCTGCCGCCGACCCGGGTGTCGGCCGCGTCGTCGGCGGGCGCCAGCGAGTCGAGCCGGCCGTTCCACCCGCCGTGGACGAGGGTGCGCACCTCGGCCAGGCCCTCGTAGCGGCCCACCGGCTGGCCGTCCGCGCCCGCGTACTCGGCCAGCCCCTCCACCAGCCACCAGCTGGACCGGTCGGAGTAGCCCCGGTCGGGCAGCGACGCGGCATGGGTCAGCTCGTGCCGGAGCAGGTCGTCGACGCCGGTCGGGGTGACGCTCTGCGCGTTCAGCACGATGTCGTGGTGTCCCCCACCGACGCCGACCGCGTACCCGGCGGTCCACTTCGGGCGGCCACCGCCGTACCAGCGCCGCCACTCCGTCCGACCGGCGTAGAAGACCAGGTAGCGGTCCGGTGGGGAGCCGGCGACCGCGTAGCTGTCGGCGACCGCGGCGGCGGCCTCGGCCTGGGCGAGCAGCCCGGGAAGCTTGGCCCGCAGCGCCGGCGTGGTGGCGACGACGGTCCGCTTCCCGACCGCCACGGCCAGGTCACTCACCTCCCAGGGCCGCGCTCCGGCCGGCTTCGCCCGGGACTCCTCGACGGCGAGCAGCCGAGGCTCCTCGCCCACCAGGTGCCACCGGGTGCCGATCTCCACACTGCTCGGCGTGCAGCCGGGCAGCACGAAGCAGTAACCGACCGTCACCGTCAGCCGCCACTCCCCCGGGTGCCCGTCGACCGCCGTCGGCACACCGTCCGCCGCCGGCCGCCACACGGTGACCCGCAGCGCGCGCAGCGCGGCGTACCGGCGGGTGAGGTCGGGCCGGGCGGCCGGCTCGGCGACGGCGAGGAAGCCGGCTCGGTCGCCGCCGAGCAGCGCGGTGGCCTGGCGGTCGAGCTGCGCCGTCATCCGCGCGCCGAGGCGCCGCGCCGCCGCCGTGGCCGGGTCGTCCCCGCCCGCCGCCGGCCGCCCGGCCGCATCCCCCACCAACCCGACCAGAAGTACGCCGGAAACACCGCACGCCACCAGGGCGAGTACCAGCGCGAGCGCGGTCCAGAGCGGCCAGCGCCGGCGGGAACGCGGCGCTGCACCGCTCGGCGCAGGAGGTGGAGCGGGCTGCTCGCCATCGGCCACGGGAGTTGGGCCCGGCTGCTCGGCCTGCTCGTCACCGTCGGTCACCGGCGAAGGGTACGACCGATCGGGCGATCCGGCCAGAGCTCCGCGGGGCAAGGGCGCGCAACGCGGGGCGCGCAGGGCAGCCGGGCGTCCTGGTCTGCGCCGACTCAGACGGGGTCGCCGAGGAACGTGAGCAGGGCCTTGTCCACCGCCCAGAGGCCGACCAGCAGCACCCCGAGCACCGGCCGCCCGGCCAAGGCGAGCAGCAGCCCTCCGGCGGCGAAGCAGGCGGCCTGCACGGTGAGCTTGGCCGTCGCGGGCAGCGACACGCTGGCCTTCGGCGAGCAGAACAGGCCCCACACCACGGCGATCAGCAGCGGCGCGCCGAGGCCGGCGAGCAGCCGGACCGGCCAGCCGGCGTCGCGGGTGAAGCCCCACCAGCCGGCGGCCACGAGCAGCGCCAGTTCCAGCAGGAAGATGAGCCCCAGCAACGGCGCCTTCATCGGGACCTCCAGCCCCGGTAGGCGGTGTCCAGCGCGGACACCATCTGGTCGAAGGAGCGGTCGATGTCCCGGGGCAGGCCGAATCCGCCGGCCGCTTCGAGGGTGATGAAGCCGTGGACCGCGGCCCGGAACATCCGGGTCGCGTCGACGGCCGCGTCGCCGGTGAGGCCGTATCCGCGCAGGATCGCGTAGACCGCGCCGACGGCCCGCTCGGCGGCGGCGAGGTGTTCGGGGTCGGCGGGATCCGGTGCCCGCTGGGCGGCCGGGTAGCGGCCGGGGTGGCGGCGCGCGTACTCGCGGAACGCCGTGGCCACCGCGCGGAGCGCGTCGCCGCCGGCCCGGCCCGCGGCGGCGGTGGTCAGCTCGTCGGCCACCTCGGTGGTCGCCAGCACGGCGAGCTTCCGGTGCAGGTCGTCCGCGCCCTTGACGTGCTTGTAGAGGCTGGGCAGCGCCACCCCGAGCCGGCCGGCGAGCGCGGCCAGGGTGAGCCGGTCGTAGCCGACCTCGTCGGCGAGCACGGCCGCCTCCCGGACCACGGACGCCGGGGTGAGGCCGGCCCTAGGCACGGGAGGTCACCGCCAGGAACTCGACGAGGTCGGCGGCGGTGGCGTCGGGCTGGTCGGCGTGCGGGTAGTGGCCGGACTCGGCGATCATGCGGGCCTCGGCGGTGGCGAACAGCCGCCGGGCGGCCCGCGCCTCGGCGCCCGGATCCGGGAAGTCCGGGTCCTTCGTACCCATCAGCACCAGCACCGGCTGGCGCACGTCGCGGGTGCGTGCGGTCCAGTGCGGCTCGACCGGCGCGACCACGCCCCGCACCGCGGCCATCCGGCCGCGCAGCTTGGCGACCAGCTCCTTCCGGTACGCGGCGTCGTCGTCCGGCCGCCCGCACGGGAAGAGCGTGCGGTGGAACATCCCGAACAGCCGGGGGCTGCGCAGCACGACCGCCTGCGCCAGCCGCATGACCGGGTTCGGGTTCGGCACGGCGACGAACGGGCTGACCTGCACGATGCCGTTGACCAGCTCGGGCGCGTCGGCGGCGGCGAAGACCACGGCCGCCGCGCTGGACGAGCTGCCGACCAGGGTGGCCGGGCCGCCGCCGAGCGCCCGGACCACGGCGAGCAGGTCGGCGCCCACCTCGGCCGGGGCGTACGTGGGCCAGTGGGCGCTGGAGTCGCCGTGCCCCCGGACGTCGACCGAGGCCACCCGGTAGCCGGCCGCCACCAGCCGGGGCACCAGGTGCCGGAAGGCCGCCCGGTTCTCCCCCATGCCGTGCGAGAGGACCACCAGCGGCCCCTCCCCGTGGACCTCGTACGCAATCGTTCCGCCGTCCCGCGACACCTGGCTAGCTGTCATAGCCAGAAAGCTAATGCCATTAGCTTTCGCCGTCAAGCCTGCCCCGGAAACAAAACGGGCCGGCGGGACACCCGTCCCGCCGGCCCGTTCGCCGTTCGGTCAGCTCACTTCTTGGAGATCAGCGCGCGGCCGAAGAACGCCAGGTTGGCCGGGCGCTCGGCCAGCCGCCGCATCAGGTAGCCGTACCACTCGTCGCCGTAGGGGACGTAGGTGCGCACCGTGTAGCCCTCGCCGACCAGGCGGGCCTGTTCCTCGGGGCGGATGCCGTACAGCATCTGGAACTCGAAGCGGTCCGGCCCGCGGTCGAACCAGCGGGCCCGGTCCGCGCCGATGGCGATCAGCCGCGGGTCGTGGGTGGCCAGCATCGGGTAGCCGTCCCCGGACATCAGCACGTTCAGGCACCGCACGTACGACTTGTCCACCTCGCGGGCGGACTGGTAGGCCACCGACTCCGGCTCCTTGTACGCGCCCTTGCAGAGCCGCACCCGCGACCCGGCACCGGCCAGCTCGCGGCAGTCCGACTCGGTACGCCGCAGGTACGCCTGGAGCACCGCACCGGTCGACGGGTAGTCCTTGCGCAGCTTGGCGAGGATGTCCAGCGTCGAGTCGGTGGTGGTGTGGTCCTCCATGTCCAGGGTCACCGTGGTGCCCGCCGCGTCGGCCGCCGCGCAGATCGCCCGCGCGTTGTCGTAGCCGAGCTGCTCGTCGAACTTCTGCCCGAGCGCGGAGAGCTTCACGCTCACCTCGGCCGCCGGGGTGAGCTCGGCGGCGGAGAGCAGCCGCAGCAGCTTGAGGTATTCATCCCGGGTGGCGTTCGCCTGCTCGGGGGTGACGGTGTCCTCGCCGAGGTAGTCGAGGGTGACCGCCTGGCCGTCGGTGACGAGTGCGCGGGTCGCGCGCAGCGCGTCGTCGGTGCCGGCACCGGCGACGAACCGGCGGACGACGTCCCGGGTGAACGGGGCCGTCGCGACGAGCCGCTCGACCCGGGATGACCGGGAGGCGGCGAGGATGACGGTACGGAGCATGAGCTGAGCGTAACGCCCGGCCGCCGACCCCCGCCGGGGGGCGGCGGCCAACGTCACGCGGCGTTCACCCTGGGGGAAAGCAGGGGGCTGGCATCGATCAGCTACAACGATCTTGTGGAACGACACCCCCGACGCCGGCTCCGGTCGGCCACCGTGCAGCTCGGCGCGCTGACCGCCCTCGCGCTCGCCCTCTCCGGCTGCAACCTGACCGACGACGATGACGACTGCGCTCTCGGGCCGGCCGGCGGTGGCGGGGACAACGTCGCCATGGCGTCGCGGGTCCCGGCGCCCGCCGCCGCCCGGGACACCTCCGCGCCGGTCGCCGCGGCGCTGCCCGCGCGGGGCGGCTTCGGCACCCACCTCGCCTCCTGCGGCGGCTGAGGTGCGCCGCGAGGCCAGCGTCCCACGCCCCGACTGGGACGCCACCGTCCGCGCGCAGGGGCTGGTGTACGTCGACACCGAACTGCCCGACGGCGGGGTGATGTCGTACTGGGACGAGACCGCCGCGTACGCCTTCGGGCTGGACGAGGTGCTGCGGCTGGAGGAGGCGACCGAGGAGCTGCACCGGATGTCGGTGGCCGCCGCCGAGCACGTGGTGGCCCGCAACCGGTACGCGGAGTTCGGCATCCCGGCCTGGGCCGCCGAGGCGGTCGCCCGGTCGCTGCGGGAGGCCCCGCCCACCCTCTACGGCCGCTTCGACCTCTGGTACGACGGCTGCTGGCCGCCGAAGCTGCTGGAGTACAACGCGGACACCCCGACCGCCCTGGTCGAGGCGAGCATCGTCCAGTGGTACTGGCTGGAGCACACCCGGCCCGCGGCGGACCAGTGGAACAGCCTGCACGAACGGCTGGTCGGGGCGTGGGCCAAGATCGGCGCCGGCCTGCACGACCGCCGGGTGCACGTGGTCTGGTCCGCGGAGGAGGAGTCGGGCGAGGACCAGATCACCGCCGGCTACCTGACCGAGACGGCCCGCCAGGCCGGGCTGGACGTCACGCTCCTGCCGATCCAGGAGATCGGCTGGGACGGGCGGCGCTTCGTGGACGCCGCCGACCGGCCGGTCACCACCTGCTTCAAGCTCTATCCCTGGGAGTGGATGCTGGCCGAGCCGTACGGGCCGCCGGCGCTGGCGCCGGGCACCCCGACCACCTGGATCGAGCCGGCCTGGAAGCTGCTGCTGTCGAACAAGGCGCTGCTGGCGGTGCTCTGGGAGCTGTATCCGGACCACGAGTACCTGCTGCCGGCGTATCTGGACTCGCCGCGCGGGATGACCGAGTACGTGGCGAAGCCGCTGCTCGGCCGGGAGGGCGCCGCGGTACGCATCGTCGCGGGCGGCACCGAGATCACCAATCCGGGCAGCTACGGCGACGAGGGCTTCTGTTACCAGGAGTTCCGGGCACTGCCCGATTTCGCCGGCAATCGCATGGTGCTGGGGAGCTGGATCGTCGACGGCGAGTCGGCCGGTGCCGGGGTGCGGGAGAGCGCGAGCCTCATCACCGACAGTTACGCCCGGTTCCTCCCCCACTTCATCGACACGCCGCGAACGCCATGAGTCGTCTACCGTTGGTCTCGTGAACTTCGACGCGTACGCCCGGACCGGAGTTGATCTCGTCAACACCCGTCTGGACGACCTCGACGACCTGCGGGCCCTTTTTCCGGACGAGAACGCGTGGATGCGCGACGAGGTCACGGAGCGGGACCTGGCGATCCTCCGGCGGGCGCAGAAGCGCCTGCGCGACGTCTTCGAGTACGGCACCTCGGGCCGGGACGCCGCGGCGGTGGCGGAGCTGAACGCGCTGCTGGAGGCGTTCCCGGTGCAGCCACGCATCTCCGGCCACGACTCCAGCGACTGGCACATGCACGTGACCGGCCGGGGCGCCTCGGTCTCGTCGGAATACCTGGCCGGCGCGGTCTGGGGCCTGTCGGTCTGGCTCTGCGAATACGGCAGCGCCCGGTTCGGCGTCTGCGCCGACGAGCGCTGCGGCAACGTCTACCTGGACACGTCGTCGAACTGCTGCCGGCGGTTCTGCTCGGAGCGCTGCGCCACCCGCTCCCACGTGGCCGCCCACCGGGCCCGCAAGCGGGCCGCCGTCGGCGACCAGCTGGCCGTCCCGGCCCAGTCGGAACCGCTCACCCCGGTCAGCTGACCCCCACGTCAGGCGTCGACCGGGGACGGGGCGGTGAGGTGGGCGCGGGCGAATTCCAGCGCCTCGCGGAGGTCGGCCTCGCGCACCGCGCGGCTCTTCGCGCCCCGCGTGGTGACCTCCACCGCCACCGACCCGGTGAAGCCGCGGCCGGCCAGCGAGCGGAGCAGCTCGGCGCAGGGCTGGCCGCCGCGCCCGGGCACCAGGTGCTCGTCGCGCCCCTCGCCGGTGCCGTCGCCCAGGTGCACGTGGGCCAGGCCAGCCCCCATCCGGTCGGCCATCGCCAGGGCGTCGGTGTGCGAGGCGGCGCAGTGCGAGAGATCCAGGGTGTACGCGGCGTAGCCGGTGTCGGTCGGGTCCCAACCCGGGACGTACGGGACGAACTGCCGGCCGGCCATCCGTACCGGGTACATGTTCTCCACCGCGAAGCGCAGCCCGCCGAACTGCCCGGCGATCTTGTCGAGGCCGTCCGCGAAGTTGCGGGCGTAGTCCCGCTGCCAGGTGAACGGCGGGTGCACCACGACCGTGGGTGCCTCCAGCGTCTCGGCCAGCTCGGCGGCCTTGCGCAGCCGCTCCCACGGGTCGGGGCTCCACACCCGCTGGGTGACCAGCAGGCACGGCGCGTGCACCGAGAGGACCGGCACGTCGTAGTGGTCGGCCAAGCCGCGCAGCGCACCCGGGTCCTGGCTCACCACGTCGGTCCAGACCATCACCTCGACGCCGTCGTACCCGAGCGCCGAGGCGAGCTGGAACGCCGCCGCGGTCCGCTCAGGGAAGACCGAGGAACTGGAGAGGAGCACCGGCACGCGGGAAGTCACACCCTTCAGGGTAACCGCCTCCGCCGCAGCCCATCAGGACGAGCCTCCCCAAACCGCCCAGACCGACCCCGATCACATCGGCACCAGCTGATCCAGCCGGCGGAGGATGACCCCCTCCCGCAGCGCCCACGGGCAGATGTCCAACCGGTCCACGTCGAGCCGGCGCATCACCGCCTCGGCCACCACGGCACCGGCCAGCAGCTGGTGGGCCCGCCCCGCGCTGACCCCCTCCAGCTCGGGCAGTTGCGCCGGCGGGATGTGCCGGATGAAGCCGAGCACCTGCCGCAGCCCGGTCCGGGTCAGGCTGCGCGGGGCCCACAGCCCGGCGCTCGACGGGGCGGCCCCGGCCAGCCGGGCCAGCGTCCGGAACGTCTTCGAGCTGGCGACCGGCCGCTCCCAGCCCACCTCGGCCAGCTGCTTCACCACCGGGTCGAGCATGGTGTGGACGTACTCCCGCAGCTCCTCCACCGCCTCGGCCGACGGCGGCACGGCGCCGGACGGATCCACCCGCAGCCGCTCCCGGCTCAGCCGCCCGGCACCGAGCGGCAGCGAGATCGCGACGTCCGGCTCCTCGTCGATGCCGGCCGCCAACTCCAGCGAGCCGCCACCGATGTCGAGCGCCAGCAGCCGCCCGGCAGACCAGCCGAACCACCGCCGGACCGCGAGGAAGGTCATCCGCGCCTCGTCCGCGCCGGAGAGCACCTCCAGCCGTACGTCGGTCTCGTCGCGGACCCGGGCCAGCACCTCCCCGGCGTTGCTGGCGTCCCGGACCGCGGAGGTGGCGAAGGCGAGCAGGTCGTCGACCGCCAGCCCGGCCGCCGCGGCGCGGGCCATGCCGACGGCCTTGACCAGCCCGTCCGCGCCAGCCTCGGTCAGCGCGCCGTCCGGGCCGATCTGCTCGGCCAGCCGGAGCACCACCTTCTCCGAGTGCGCCGGCCACGGGTGCGCCCCGTGGTGGGCATCGACCACCAGCAGGTGCACCGTGTTCGAACCGACGTCGAGAACACCCAGTCGCATGGTGACGACACTAGGGCCAACACGTTTCCCCGGCTCGCCGGCCGGCCGGGCCGACCACGCGTACGCTGGTCCGGGTGACAGGCCAGATCGAGCTGCAGGTGCTGGTGGACGACCCGGACGATCCGCGCAGCCGGGAGGTGGAGCTGGACTTCCCCCGGGAGTGGATCGAGTTCGTCGACCCGGCGGACGAGAAGCACGTGATCCGCGCCGACCTGACCTGGCTGCTCTCCCGCTGGACGTGCATCTTCGGCAAGGGCTGCCACGGCATCATCGCCGGCCGGGGCGCGGACGGCTGCTGCTCGCACGGCGCGTTCTTCACCGACTCCGACGACGAGAAGCGGGTCCGCGCCGCGGTCAAGCGGCTCACCCCGGAGACCTGGCAGCACTTTCGCAAGGGCTTCAAGAACTGGACCGAGAACGACACCATCGACGGGAAGAACCCGGCCCGGCGTACGGCCACCCGGGACGCCGACTCGCCGTGCGTGTTCCTCAACGACGCCGACTTCGCCGGCGGGGGCGGCTGCGCGCTGCACGCCCAGGCGCTGCGCGACGGGGTGCACCCCCTGGAATACAAGCCGGACGTCTGCTGGCAGCTGCCGATCCGCCGGGACCAGGACTGGCACAAGCGGCCGGACAACACCAAGGTGCTGATCTCCACGATCGCCGAGTTCGACCGGCGGGGCTGGGGCGCGGGCGGGCACGACCTGGACTGGTGGTGCACCTCCTCCACCGACGCGCACGTCGGCGCCGAGCCGATGTACCTCTCCTACGGCCCGGAGCTGACCGCGCTGATCGGCGCCCCCGCGTACGCGAAGCTCGCGGAGCTGTGCGCGGCCCGGCTGCGCCAGGGCCAGGTCGCCCCCCACCCGGCCAGCGAGGGCTGACCCCGGCTACGCCGGCCCGTCGACGGGCAGGACGACCACCCCGTCGTCGTCGCTGTAGACGTGCGCGCCCGGCGCGAAGACGCAGTTGCCGAAGAACACCGGCACGTCCCGCTCGCCGGCGCCGGTCTTGGCGCTCTTGCGCGGGTTCGTGCCGAGCGCCTTGATGCCGATCGGGAGGGTATGCAGGGCGGCCACGTCCCGGACCGCGCCGTTGATCACCACGCCGGCCCAACCGTTCTCCGCCGCCGCGCCGGCGATGAGGTCGCCCATCAGGGCGGCGTGCACGGAGCCGCCACCGTCCACCACCAGGACGCGGCCCTCCCCCGGTTCGGCGACGATCGACTTCACCAGGGCGTTGTCCTCGAAGCAGCGCACCGTCACGGCCGGACCGCCGAAGGCCGGCACCCCGCCGAACTGGCGCAGCTGGGCGTCGCACGAGCCGAGGGTGTCGCCGTACCGGTCGTAGAGGTCGGCGGTCGTGGGAGTTTCCATGGTCGTCCTTTCAGTCGGGGTTCGGATCCGGGCGGTGCAGGCCGGTGGCGGCGACGGCGGCGCCGGCCAGGCCCGCGGCGGTGCAGGCGAGCACGCCGGCCGCGCCGGCACCGGCCGCCAACACGCCGGCGGCGCTGGGGATGAGCACCTGCCCGAGCCGGTTGCCGGTCAGCCGCAGCGACATCGCCCGGCCGCGCAGCCCGGGCGGCGCCGACTCGGCCAGGAACGACATGGTCAGTGGCTGTCCCGCGCCGAGACCGAGGCCGGCGACGGTGACCACCACGGCCATCGCCCAGAACGGCAGCGGCGGCAGCAGCAGCGCCAGCCCGGTGGCGGAGAGGGCAACCGTGCCGATCAGCAGCCGGCGCCGGCCGATCGCGGCAACCAGCCGGCCGAGCCCCAGCCGCGAGAGCATCGACGCGACCGCGCGCAGCCCGAGCAGCAGGCCGATCTCGCCGGCCGCGATGCTCCGCTCGGCGCCGAGGGCGGGCAGGTAGACCAGGGTGATGTCGACCGCCGCGAGGACCACGCAGCTGACCGTGAGGGCGCGCACCAGCCCGGGCTGGCGGAGCAGGTCCCGCATCCCGCCAGCGGCCGGTCCCGCCGCGGCCCGGTGGTGCGCCGACGGGCGGAGGAACGCGGCGGCGACCAGGAGCGGCACGGCCAGCGCGGCGGCGCCGAGGAAGATGGCCCCGGTGTCCGGGATGGGCCGGTCCCCGCCGAACACCACGATCAGGCCGGGCCCGAGCGCCTGCCCCAGCGAGGCGGCGAAGGTGTAGTAGCCGAACGCCGCGTCGTAGCGGTCGGCCGGGGTGCGGTTGGCGACCAGCGCCTGCTGGGCCACCACCGCGCAGAGATGGGCGGTGCCGAGCAGCATGCTGGCCAGCACCAGGCCGGCCACCGAGCCGGCGAGCAGCACGAAGCCGAGGCCGGCGGCGGCGAGCAGGGCCGACCCGGCGAGCGCCACCCGGCGCTCGCCGAACCGGTCGACCGCGTGCCCGCTCGGCACGGCCAGCAGCAGCGGTACGACGGCGAAGCTGGCACCGAGCACGCCCAGCCACGCCCCCGGCACGTCCAGTTCGAGCGCCCGGTACGCGGACGCCGGTCGGAGCATGAAGGTGACCGCCTGCAGCACGACGGTGTGCGTGAGCAGCAGGGCGGTCTGGGCGCGCCCGGGAGCCGCCAAGCCCCCGGGCGCCACTCAGCCGGCCTTCACCGCGAGGACCGGGCAGGGCACCCGGAGCAGGATCTCCTGCGCAGCCGACCCCATGATCAGCTTGCCGACCGGGGTGCGGTGCCGGATGCCGATCACCACCAGCGACACGTCCTCCGCCTCGACGATCTCCTCGATCTCCTCTGCCGCGTCCTTCCCCCGGACGAGCTGCCGCACGCTGTGCGGCACCCCGGCGGCGGTCAGCTCGCGGGTGACCCGCTCCAGGTCATCCTCCTGGGCCAGCCGCGGGTCCGCGTACGCGTCGCCGCGCGAGGTGTTCACCACCAGGATCGGCTCGTCCCGGAACCGGGCCTGCTCGATCGCCGCCCGCAGGGCCGCCTCGCCGAGCGGGGACGGCACGTAGCCCACCAGCACGGTCATCCGGTCGCCAACCTTCCCCGCAGCGGACGGACCACGAACCGCCCGATCAGCGGCCAGAGGAGCACCACGGCGATCGTGGCGTAGATCAGCCAGGACACCCAGCCGCCGATCAGCCCGTGCAGCTCGCCGCCGGAGAGCTGCAGCGCCCGCCGGCCCTGCAACTCGGCGCGCGGGCCGAGGATGACACCCACGATCAGCGGCAGGATCGGCAGGCCGAAGCGGCGCATGCCGAAGCCGAGCAGGCCGAGGGTGAGCAGCAGGAACAGGTCGAACGGCTGGGCGTTGACCGCGTACGCGCCCATGGTGGCGAAGAAGATGATCCCGGCGTACAGGTACGGGCGCGGGATCCGCAGCAGGCGCGCCCAGGCCGGGGCGAGCGGCAGGTTGAGCACCAGCAGCAGCAGGTTGCCGATGAAGAGGCTGGCGATCAGCGTCCAGACGAGCCCGGACTCCCGCGTGAACAGCAGCGGGCCGGGCTGGATGCCGTACTGCTGGAAGGCGGCCAGCATCACCGCGGCGGTGGCGTTGGTGGGCAGGCCGATGGCCAGCATGGGCACCAGCGTGCCGGCGGCCGAGGCGTTGTTGGCCGCCTCCGGACCGGCGACCCCCTCGATCGCGCCCCGGCCGAACTCCTCCTTGTGCTTGGAGAGCTTCTTCTCCGTGGCGTACGACAGGAAGGTCGGGATCTCGGCCCCGCCCGCCGGCAGCGCCCCGAACGGGAACCCGAAGACGGTGCCGCGCAGCCAGGGCTTCCAGGACCGCTTCCAGTCCTCCCGGCCCATCCACGGCTGGCCGACCGGGATCACCTCGCCGGACTTGCGGCGCAGGTGGGCGGCGATCCAGAGCGCCTCGCCGACGGCGAAGATGCCGACCGCTACCACGACCACGTCGATGCCGTCGGCCAACTGCGGCAGGCCGAAGGTGAGCCGTTGCTGGCCGCTCACCGAGTCGATGCCCACCAGGCCGATGACCAGGCCGATCAGCAGCGAGGCGAAGCCGCGTACCCGGGACGAGCCGAGCACCGCGGTGACCGCCACGAACGACAGCAGCATGACCGCGAAGTAGTCCGGCGCGCCGAGGCTGATCGCGAAGGCCACCACCGGGGGCATCACCAGGACCAGCGCCAGGGTGGCGATGGTGCCGGCGACGAACGAGCCGATCGCTGCGGTGGCCAGGGCCTGTGCGGCCCGGCCGGCCTTGGCCATCTTGTTGCCCTCGATGGCCGTCACCACCGACGACGATTCGCCGGGGGTGTTGAGCAGGATCGAGGTGGTCGAGCCGCCGTACATGCCGCCGTAGAAGATGCCGGCGAACATGATGAACGCCTGGGTGGGCTCCATCCCGTAGGTGACCGGCAGCAGCAGTGCCACCGTCATCGCCGGGCCGATGCCGGGCAGCACGCCGACCGCGGTGCCGATGGTCACGCCGAGCAGCGCGATCATCAGGTTCATCGGGGTCACCACGTTGGCGAACCCGTCGAGCAGATTGCCCAGGTTTTCCATTACAGGATCCCTTGCAGTACGCCCGCGGGCAGGTTGACGCCGAGCCCGATGGCGAACGTGTAGAACGTGACCAGCGACAGCGCGACGGCGATCAGCAGGTTCCGGAAGTAGTGGCGGTTGCCGAGCGCGTACGCCGACCCCCAGAAGAGGATCGTCCCGCTGATCACCCAGCCGAGCCGGTCGATGAGCACGGCGTTGACCACGAACGCGCCGATCAGCAGCAGCACCGTCCGCCAGTCGATCGGGGTGGCCAGGTCGACGTCCTCGCCGGCCTCCGGCTCACCGGCGCCGCCGCGGGCCACGTCCACCGCGTAGATCGTGGCGACGATGATCAGCAGCACGCCGAGCAGGATCGGCACGGGCTTCGGGCCGATCGGGTCGGCGGTGCTCACCGCGTGTCCGACCCGCAGCGCGTCGATGATCACGAAGCCGCCGACCAGGGCGAGGAACGCGCAGACCCCGTACTGCGCCCGGTCCGGCCGCGCCGTCGCCTGCTCGCCGTCCGGCCCGGCGGAGGGTGCCGCCGACCCGGCGGGCGAACCCGCCGGGTCGGCGGCCGGCAGGTCCGCGACCGGGGCGGGCACGGGGGGCAGGCCGCCCGTCTCCCGGTCCGGCGGCCCCGCCTGGTCCGGCACGGTCGGTACGGCCGGCCGGGACGGCGGGTCGCCGCCCCGGTCCGGTCGGGTCGTCCTGCCGGTCATGCCAGTCCGAGCTGCTTGAGCACGTCGGCCACTGCCTTGTCCTGCTCGGTCAGGAAGGCGCCGAACTCGTCGCCGGTGACGAACGCGTCGGTCCAACCACGCTTCTTCAGCTCGGCCTTCCACTCCTCCGAGTCGTGCATCTTCGTCAGCACGTCGATCCACACCTTCTTGTCGGCGTCGCTGATCCCGGGCGGCGCCACGATGCCCCGCCAGTTGGTGAAGACCAGGTCGATGCCGGAGGACTTCAGCGTCGGCACGTCCTTCAGCGCCTCGATCGGCGCCTCGCTGGTGACCGCGAGGACCCGGATCTGGCCGGCCTCGACCTGGTCGAGGAACTCGCCGAAGCCGCTGGCGCCGAAGGCGACCTTGCCGCCGAGCACGGCCGGCAGCAGCTCGCCGCCACCGTCGTACGAGACGAAGTTGACCTGGCGCGGGTCGATGCCGACGGTCTTGGCCAGCTGCATGGGCAGCAGGTGGTCCGGGCCGCCGGGCGAGGAGCCGCCGCCGACGGCGATGCCCTTCGGGTTGGCCTTCCAGGCCGCGACCAGGTCGTTGATGGTCTTGTACGGGGAGTTCTTCGGCACCACGATGGCGCCGGCCTCCTCGATCATCTTCGCCAGCGGCGTGGTCTGGGTCAGCGTCGCCGCGGACTTGGAGGTGTACGAGGCACCGACCACGCCCAGCCCCATCTGCATGGCGAGCTTGCCGTTGCCCTTCTCGTTCACGGTCCGCTGGAGGCCGACCGTGCCGCCCGCGCCGGGCAGGTTGAACACCTGCACACCGGTGGCGATCTTGGCGTCCTCCATCACCTTCGCGGCGGTACGGGCCGTGGTGTCGTATCCGCCACCGGGGGTGTTCGGGACCATGATCCGCAGCCCGGTGACCGGCTTGCCGTCGTCGGCGGCACCGGCCCCACCCTTGTCGGCGGTGGCACCGCAGGCCGCCAGGGCGAGCGCCGTCGCGGCGGCCACGCCCGTGACCAGCAGGTTTCTCCTAGTTGCCATGATGTTTCTCTTCCGTTTCGAATGAGTCCGGCGGCAAGATGGTGGCCTCCGAGCAGGCAAGCTGTCTGCGTTGTGTCACCAGCGGAAGTTGAGGTCTTTGTGGTCGCGGTCACGTCCCGGCGGCGTACGCTCGCCGGGCAGTTGCTCGTCCTCCAGCTCGCGATCATCGTCGTGGTGCTGGTGGCGGTGGCTGCTGTCTCGCTGGCCCAGTCCGCGGCCACCTTCAACCGGGTCGAGGGACGCCGGGTCGCCGCGCTCGGCGAAGAGCTGGCCGGCAACACCCTGCTCCGGGGTTGGCTCAACCAGCCCGCACCCGGCGAGGCGATCGCACCGCTGCTGCAGAACACGCTGATCCGGTCCGGGGTGACCCACGTGACCGTGGCCAACGAGCGGGGCCGGGTGGTCAGCTCGACGGACCCGACGCTGGTCGGCAGCGCCGTGGTGCTCGGCGACCCCCGGGTGGCACAGGAGGGACGCAGCTGGTTCGGCGAACTGGAGGTCGACGGCACCCGGCAGCTGGTGGCCCAGGTGCCGGTGCTCGGGGACCGGAAGGAGGAAAACCTCGGGCGGTACCTGGGCGTGGTGGTCGTCGGTGAGAAGTCGCCGACCTGGTCGGAACGGCTGGTCGGAGCCTCCTCGTACCTGATCACCTACCTGGGCATCGCCTGCGGTCTCGGGGTGGTCGGGTCGTGGCTGCTGGCCCGCCGGATCAAGCGGCAGACCCTCGGCCTGGAACCCCGGGAAATCGCCGGGCTGGCCGAGCACCGGGAGGCGCTGCTGCACGGCATCGCCGAGGGGGTGATCGCGCTGGACCCGCAGCAACGGGTCACCCTGGTGAACGCGGTGGGCCGGCGGCTGCTCGACCTGCCCGAAGACTGCCTCGGCCGGAGCCTCCGCGAGCTGCGGATCAACGGCCGGCTGCGGGACGTGCTGGCCGGCGCCGGCAGCGGCCCGGAAGCCCGGGACCAGGTGGTGGTCCGGCGCGGCCGGGTGCTGGTGATGAACCGGATGACGGTCCGCAAGGACGGCCGCCGGCTGGGCTCGGTCACCACTCTGCGGGACCGGACCGAGCTGGCCCGGCTGGAGCAGGAGCTCGGCTCGTTCCGCAGCACCACCGAGCTGCTGCGGGCGCAGACCCACGAGTTCGCCAACCAGTTGCACACCATCTCCGGGCTGATCCAGATCGGCGAGCACGACGAGGTGGTCCGCTACGTGGACGCGCTGAGCCGCCACCGCGCCTCGCTCGACCTGACGGTCACCAGCCGGATCCACGACACGGCCATCGCGGCGCTGCTCATGGCGAAGTCGGCGCTGGCCGCGGAACGCCGGGTGGAGCTGCGGATCTCCGAGCGGACCGGGCTGGACCGGCTGCCGGCGGAGCTGTCGGCGGACGTCGCCACGGTGCTCGGCAACCTGGTGGACAACGCGGTCGAGGCGGTGGGCGGGGACGCGTCCGACCGCCCCGCCTGGGTCGAGGTCGAGCTGCGGCAGGACGCCTCCTCGGTGGAGATCATCGTCCGCGACTCCGGTCCCGGGGTCGCGCCGGAGCTGGCACAGGAGGTCTTCACCCACGGCTTCACCACCAAGGCGGCCGACAGCGGCGAGCGGGGCATCGGCCTGGCACTCACCCGCCTGGTGTGTCACCGTCGCGGCGGCGAGGTGGCGGTGACGAACACCGACGAGGGCGCCATGTTCACCGCCCGGATGTCGGTGCTGGCCAGCATGTTGGAGGAGGCGCGATGATCGACGTGCTCGTCGTCGACGACGACTTCATGGTGGCCCGGATCCACCGCGGGTTCGTCGAACGGATCGACGGCTTCCGGGTGGTGGGCACCGCCAGCACCGGCGAGCAGGCGGTGGCCGCCGTCAACGAGCTGCGGCCCGACCTGGTCCTGCTCGACCTCTACCTGCCCGACATGTTCGGCCTGGACGTAGTGACCCGGATCCGGGCCGCCCGGCACGACTGCGACGTCCTGGTGATCAGCGCCGCCCGCGAGGCCGAGGCGGTACGCCGCGCGGTCCGCTACGGCGCGGTCAACTACCTGCTCAAGCCGTTCGGCTTCGACGAGCTGCGCACCCGCCTGGAGCAGTACGCCGCCCGCCGCACCGCGCTGCGTACAGCGGTGGTCGCCGACCAGGCCGACGTCGACCGGGTGCTCTCCCGCAGCGGCTCGACCGTCGCCACCCCGGCCCTGCCGCGCGGGCTCAGCCCGGAGACCGCCGAACTGGTGGAACGCGCCCTGCGCGAGCACGCCGGCACCCTCTCCGCCAGCGAGTGCGCCGACCGGGTCGGCATCTCCCGGGTCAGCGCCCGCCGCTACCTGGAGCACTTCTCCGGCACGGGGCGGGCGGAGGTGACGCTGAAATACGGCGCGGCCGGTCGGCCTGAGCGCCGCTACGCGTGGGTGGCCTGAGCGGGGTTGCTCTTCTGGGCGGGCTCTGGGTTGTGGTTCTGAGCTGGGTCCGGGTCGGTGGTTGCGCTTGTGGGCTGGGTCCCGGTCGGCCTCTGGTTGCGCTTGTGGGCTGCTTCCCGGTCGGTCTCTGGTTGCGCTTGGGGCTGGGGGCGAGGGTGACCGGCTCCGGGCGGTCAGGCTTGATCCCTGCGCCGGTCACCCTCGCCCCCAGCCCCGTCGTGTGCCTTGCCCGCCCGCCGGTCACGGTTCTTCCTCTGGTACGGCGGGCAACCGCTCCCGCAGCCAGTCGGATAGGCCGGTGGAACCCGTGCGATCTTGGATAGTTGCCGTTCATGGCGGACGGTAACTGCCGCCAGCATCTTCAGCTCCGAGCGGAGCTGCCGCACCAGCTGACCGCGTCCGCTCCCCGCCGCGCCGGTCACGGTTCTTCCTCTGGCACCGAGCGCCCTTTCCGATCTTGGATAGTTTCCGTTCGCTGCGGGTGGTAGCTGTGCAAGATCTCTGGAGGCGGCGTTCTCTGGAGACGGCGCT